>NZ_JBFUIT010000002.1:0-65618 GCF_056401735.1 Luteibacter sp. P4_D7_3 | reverse complement strand
CCTATGAGCGCCAGCGTCAGGACGGGCTGCTCGACAAGACCTACACCGCCGATAGCCTGGTCCGCATCGGGCTGGGCGGCCCGGCGGAACTACAGGTGGGCGGCTCGGCGTGGAACCGGCTGGAAGAAAGCGGCGGTGGCTCCCGCCGTCATGCCGTTGGCCACGGCGACACCAGCGTCGGCCTCAAGATCGCGCCAGGGGGTTCCGGTGAGACGGGCACGTTCAGCTGGGCTGCCCTGGGTCAGGTCACGTTCGCCAACGGCGATCAGGATTTCAGCAACGGCGCGAAGGAGTATACCCTCGGCGCCACCGGCCAGTGGAAGCCGAACGACACCTGGCAAGGCACCTTGTTCGCCAACGTCGATCGCCTGCAGGGCCGCAACACCTGGACCCTGGCACCGACCTTCGGGCGCAAGCTTGGCGAGAACTGGATGGCTTACGTGGAAACGGATGCGATCCACGATGCCGAGGACGGCAACGAGTTGCAGGCAGGCGGAGGCGTGGCATACAGCATCGGTGACCATGCCCAGCTCGACGCCTACGCCCTGCACCGCATCGGCACGCACGGCCCTTCAGTAGTCGCCGGCCTCGGCGTCTCGATCTTCTTCGGCAAGAAGAGCTAGCGATTGCTTCTACGCATGGCGCGCACCAGCAGCGCCGTAAGCACAAGGCCGATGACCAGCCCGATGCCACCACCCCAGACGGCGCCCGTGCGCGAGTCGATCGCGTAACCGATCCCGAAGCCCATCAGCATGAACAGTGGTAGAGGCAGGCATCCCATGGCTCGATGCTACCGAGAAACCCACCCGAGATAAAAACATGGCCCTCGCGCTCACGCGGAGGGCCATGACGGACGTCCCTTGGTCCGGTGGCATGAGCCACACCAAAACGCGGCCCGACAAAGCCGGCGCGGCGTTATCGCCGATGAAGGGGGGATCGATCCTGTTACCAGGGACTGACGGCATCCTGCCATCGGATCGGTCATCGGCGATTCGGTCGTCCCGACTGGCTTCTGGCCAGGCGGGACACGGGATCTATAGTGCGTAGGTGCGCCGACGACGGATATAGGAGGATTCTTAAAAACGTCCGCTCATTTCTGACGTCGATGCTGCCTGCGTGTTATGTCAGGCGCTGGCGTGGCGCTCAGGTCGCGGTCGGACGCGGCGATCGTGCGCATCGCGCGCCGGTGTCGGCGGCGCCGGTTTCGGTACGGCCTGGGTCATGGGCGTGCCACGGCTTGCGAGGCTGCGTAGCCGCGCGCAATCGGAGGACCCGTAGTCTCGTTTTCCCGGTTCTCGTTGCATCGATCGTCTCCTGCCTTCGTCCCGCCCGAGTCAGCAGCGTGATCCGGAAAAGAGAAAATTCCGGTGGCGCGGCGGTGAACGTTTCGTGACAGGTCTTCACGGGCCCGAAGGCCCGATAACCGTTAAGGCGACGTGGAGACGGATGCCGCGGCAGCGGGCATCCGTTCGATCAACTCCGTGGCGAGCTGCTCGTAGTTCTCGTCGAAATGGTGCGAGCCGGCTTTCTTGTACACCGTGACGAACGAAGGCAGCTTCGGATCGGTGCAGCCACTGTCGCTCGCATCTTCGGTTCCGTAATAGCAGGCCATCGGCGGCTTGCCGCCGAGCGCCAAAATCGGCGGGACGGCGTCGGTATGGACCACGGGATTGAGCCACTGCAGGAGGTTGTGCGTGTGCGTCGTCCACCAGCCCTGCTGCATGTAGCCCTCGAGCTCGATCTCGAAGTTCACGTCACGGCTGGCGGACAGCAGGACGAGCTGGCTGAGCTTCGCGCGGTTATCCGGGCGCAGCTTGCCGACGATGGTCGGCAGCACGTCGGCACCGAAGGAATAGCCGATCAGGAGCACGCGCTTCTTGTTCCACTGGGCGGTGTAGCGGTCCAGCAGGCGATCGAGGTCGTGGGCCGATTCATCGGGCGAGCGGTAGCGCCAGAAGTACTTGAAGGTGCTCACGCCGGCGACGGGGATGCCGCGTTGCGTGAACACCGCGCCCAGGCGTTGGTCGAGATCCCACCAGCCGCCATCACCGGAGTAGATGACGACGAGCAGGTCTTCCTCGCCGGCCGGCGCGGCCTTCAGTGCCGGCAGTTCGACGGTCGACACTTCCATCGAAGCGTGTGTCCACGGATGCCAGGCGAGCAGGCCGAGCACGACCGCCGCAACGAGGACGATCAGGATGTAACGCAGGACCTTCTTCATCGACGCACCACGCCGCCCAGGCCACCGGAAATCAGGCTGGCGACGTTCGCCAGTGCCAGCGGCAGGCCGATGCCTCCGCCGACGGCGATGTAGCGCGGCTCCCATTCGGGATCGAACTTGTCCTTGTAGCGATGCAGCCCGCGGAAGTTGTAGAAGCGTTCGCCGCGGCCGAACACCATGGCGCCGAAACGGCTCCACAGCGGCGCGGTGCGACGGTTCTGCAGACCCGATAGCGGAGCCATGCCGAGGTTGAACCAACGATAGCCTTCGGCCTTCGCCCAGACCATCAGTTCGATGAACAGGAAATCCATGATGCCGGAGGGTCCGTCGGGCAGGTGGCGCATCAGGTCGACGGAGGCTTCTTCCTTCGTCGCCGTCACGAAAACATTGGCGAAGGCGACAGGCTCATCGCCCTGCCATACCACCGCCATGGGCGTACGCGCGAGATAGCGCTCGTCGAACAGGCCGAGCGAGAAACGCTTCTCACGCACTTTCTTGTCGCGCATCCAGGCGTCCGAAATCAGCTTCAGGCGCGGCAGCAGCGCGGGAACGCCTTCGACGGGAACGATTTCCATGCGCAGACCGTCACGGGCGAGCTTGTTGACGGTGCCGCGCAGGGTCTTCTTCGACTTACCGTCGAGGTTGAAGGTTTCCAGGCGCACGCGCGCCTCCTCGCCGATCTTGAGCAGGCTCATGCCGACCTCGAGGTAGAGGTCGAGGTCCTCCGGACGGACCTGGTAGAACAGCGGCCAGCCGCCAGCGCGTTCGCATTCCTCGCGGAAGCGCCAGACCAGTTCACGGCGCGCATCTTCGTTCTCACCGACCGGGTCACCCATGGCCACCCAACTGCGGCCTTCGATGTCGTACATGATGAAGGCGCGGTCGTCCGGCGCGAACATCAGCATCTTGTCGCCGACCAGGGCGAGGTGGGCCTGGGCCGAGGAGAAATGTTTCAGCAGCGGCATGGCGCGCGCCAGGTCGGCGTCGCCCGGCAGCGCACGGCGGGTGCGTGCGGGACGGATGAGGTTGGCCAGGGCGAACAGCATGACCACTGCCGTGGCGCCCACCAGCGCGCGCMGCGCGCGCGGGGCGCCACCGTGGTGAAAGCTGAATTCCCACCAGAGGTTGTTGCTGTATTCGACATGCTTGAAGCTGAAGAACACCAGCCACGTGGCGCAACCGAGCACGGCGGCGATGGCCGCCATCCAGCCCACCGAGAAGCTGGCGCGAAACAGCGAGGCACGCCGGTAGAAGTGGCGATGTGCCGGGGCAAGGGCGAGTGCCAGCAGCGATAGCAGGGTCGCTTCCTCGTAGTCGATGCCCTTGAGCAGCGACAGGACGGCGCCGACGATCAGCAGCACGAGGGTCAACACATAGGCGGCGTCGAGACGGCGCTGCAGGCCGCGGGCGAGGATCAGCAGGAGCATGCCGACGACGCTGGAGAGGAAATGCGAGACCTCGACCAGGGGCAGCGGCACGAAGCCACGCAGGATTTCCATGCGCCCTGGTATCGCCAGGGTGGCGCCCGAGAAGAGCAGCACGGCGCCGGCAAGCAGCGTCAGGCCGGCGAAGAACGGCGGCAGCAGGCTACTGAACCACGGCGTGATCAACGCCGTGTGGCGCAGGCCGCGGATTTCGCGCCAGATGACCATGAGGGTGGCCACGCCAAGCGGCAGGAGGTAGTAGACGAGACGGAAGGCCGTCAGTGAACCGAGGATCGGGGCCTCCAGGCCATGATTTCCGGTCGCACCGAAACCAGCCAGCATGACCGCCTCGAAGACGCCCAGGCCACCCGGCACGTGGCTGATCAGTCCGGCCATTTGCGCCAGCACGAAAATCGCCAGGAAGTGGCCGAATCCGCCCACGATTTCCTGCGGCATGAGGACGTAGAGCACGCCCGAAGCCAGGCCCCAATCGAGCGCGCCAATGAGGATCTGCCGGGCCGCGACCTGCGGGGTCGGCGTATGGAAGGCCCAGCGCCCGATGCGAAGGGGTCGACGCACCAGCGCGGCGGCGGCGAACCAGGCGAGTGGAACCAGGGTAAGCAGGATCGCCAGCGGAATACGCAGGCCCGAAAGCGGCACTTCCGGCGGAATCGGCACGATCAACAGCGTCACGCCGGTCAGGGCGGCGAGGCCGAGCCAGAAACTCAAGGTGGTGTAGAGGACGACGCGGGCTACTTMGCCCGTGCTCAGTCCAGCCTGCACATAGAAGCGATAGCGGATCGAACCGGACACCAGCAGGGACATGCCCAGCGCATTGGAGAAGGCGTAACTGATAAAGGAGATGAAACCGACGCGCTTCGCCGGCAGGCGCCGCCCGATGCTGGCCAGTCCGAACCAGTCGTAGAGCGTCATCACGGCGAAGCCGGCGCCCGTGAGCACGATGGCCAGGGCGATATCGGCATTCGGCAGGCTGTGCACGTAGGCGCCGATCTGCCGGTACGTGACCTCCGTGGCCATGGCGTGCAACGCCCACAGCGCCAGGCACAGGAGCAGGAGGGACAGCAACGGGCCGCCCGCTCGACGTAGCAAAGTCGCGTACAGCGCGGGCTTCGTCAGGGGCGTGTCATTCATTGGCAGCTCCGCCCTCGTCTCGTGCTCCACTGCGTCCGCGGCTCCATTGGTTATCGTAAGGTCGTGTAGGGTGCCACAGAGCGCGTTCAGGCGGCAGGTCGCCACGTGCACGGCGTTCATTATGGGGCCCGGGCGGCTTCGGAAGCTTGCGGTGGGGGCTGGGAAAGCCTTACGTAAGCTGCCTTAATTACCCTCTTGGCACACTCTGCCCGCTTTCCGGCTGGCGACCTTACGCGAGGCACCATGCGTTCAGATCCTTCGGCACAAGGCGTCCTGCGCCAGCGTTTCCGGCCCCTCCTCTGGTTCGGCGTCCTTTTCGTCGGTGTGGCCTTCCTGGTCCGCCTGATCCTGCTGATCAAGACCGGACACGATATTCCTGCCGAGCCGGGCAAGTGGCTCTACCTGTTCGGCGTGGGCCTGGGCTACGACCTGGTCACCTTCCTCTACTTCGCCTGGCCCATGCTGCTGGTGCTCTGGCTGCTGCCCCGCCGGGCTTACCTGTCGCGCTGGGGTCACCGGATCTTCGTTGGCTTCTGCTTCGTGCTGACCTTCGCCGTGCTGTACCTGGGCGCCGCCGAGCTGGTCTTCTGGGGCGAGTTCAGTGCCCGCTTCAATTTCATCGCGGTGGACTATCTCGTCTATACGCACGAAGTGGTCGGAAACATCCAGGAGTCGTACCCGATCGTCACCTGGTCGTTGCTCCTGCTGCTGGCGACGGTGCTGGTGATCTTCTTCAGCCGGCGCACCCTGAAGGCGCGCGACGAGGGCTCGCGCTTCGCCGGCCGCTCGGCCGTGGTCGGGGTCTGGCTGGTACTGACCGTGGCGGTGAGCTTCGCCGTCGACGGCTCCATGAAGGACCGTTCGACCAACAACTACGTCAACGAGCTGGCCGGCAACGGCATCTATCAGTTCTTCGCGGCGTTCCGGAACAACGAGCTGGACTACGCGAAGTACTACCCGACGATTCCCGACGACCAGGCCTTCAGCAACCTGCGCGAGCTGGTGAAGACGCCCAACGCCACGTTCACCAGCAGCGACCCGAAAGACATCACTCGCACCATCGTCGCCGACGGCACCGAGAAGAAGCTCAACGTGGTGCTGATCAGCGTGGAGAGCCTGTCCGGCGATTACGTCGAAGGCCTCAACGTCAGCAAGCACATGGGGCTCACGCCGAACCTCGACGCCCTGGCCGCGAAGAGCCTGTTCTTCACCCAGCTTTATGCCAACGGCACGCGCACGGTGCGCGGCCTCGAAGCGCTGTCGCTGTCGGTGCCGCCGACGCCCGGCGAGTCCATCGTCAAGCGTCCGGGTAACGAGAACCTGAATTCGCTGGCCGACGTGTTCAATGCGAAGGGCTACACCTCCGAGTTCGTCTACGGCGGTTATGGCTACTTCGACAACATGAACCACTTCTTCGCCAGCAACGGCTACACGGCGGTGGACCGTAACGTCATCGACAACAAGGACATCCACGCCGAGAACGTCTGGGGCGTGGCCGACGAAGACCTGTTCACCCTTGTCATGAAGCGGATGGACGAGTCGTACGCCAAGGGCAAGCCGTATTTCGGCCATGTCATGACCACCTCGAACCATCGTCCGTACACCTTCCCCGAAGGTCGCGTGAATGCGAAGCAGGGTGCGCGGAATTCGGCGGTGCGTTACACCGACTGGGCCCTGGCCGACTTCCTCAAGCGCGCGTCGACCAAGCCATGGTTCGACGATACCGTCTTCGTCATCACCGCCGACCATTGCGCCAGCAGCGCCGGCAAGACCAGCCTGCCGGTGGACAAGTACCACATCCCGCTTTTCATCTATTCGCCCAAGCACATCGCGCCGGGTCGCGTGGATCGCCTGATGAGCCAGATCGACATCCCGCCGACCGTGCTGGGCTTGCTGAACTTCAGCTACACCTCGCACTTCTACGGCTACGACCTGTTCAAGCTCGAGCCGGGCCGCGAGCGCACCTTCATGAGCACCTACCAGGAGCTCGGTTACATGCGCGACGGTCGCCTCACCTCACTCATTCCGCGTGAGCCGGTGAAGGAGATGACGCCTGATCTGGTCTCGGGCGATGCGACCGTGGCGAAGGCCGACCCCGTGGATGCGAAGGATGCGATCACGTATTACCAGACGGCCGCGTATCTGTTTACGCATGGGCTGATGACGAAGAAGGGCAGCGCTGCGACAACGCCCCCCTAAACGTCCTGTAGGAGCCGATTCATCGGCGAATGGGTGCTTGCGATGACCGATCCCGCTATCTAGCGCCCCGCGGCAGCGCGTTCGCGCACTTCCGCGAACGTCCAGTCCCGCAGCAGCTCGCCGTTCTCCCAAACCGTAACCATCGCTTCTTCCCAGCCGGGCTCAAGATCCTCCGGTGCGAGCGACACCGCATCGTCCGGTAACGCCACGGTACGGTAGCTGCCGTACTCGCGATGGCGCACGAGGGTCATGCGGCCGCGCTTGGATGTCTTGCCCTGGTCGGTGACGGGATCCTTCCAGACGTCGCGCCACTCGCCTTCGATGCGCACCGCCGAGCATTTGAGCGCGAACTTCTGCGTATCGCGGGTGAGCTTCTGCAACAGTGCGCCGCCCATGCCGAAGGCGAGGTTGTCAGCGGCGTAGCCGGCGCCGGTGATGCGTTCGAGGATGGCCCGGATGCTTTCCGGATTGACGCCGTCGCCCTGGATCACCCGCACGTGGTTCAGTACACGAAAGCCCTTGCCGTTCACCGTGCTGCCGAAGGCCTCGTCGAGCAGGGTCACGCAGCGGTGCACGACGTCGACCGGGTCGCCGGAGTCGGGACGGACGATGACGGTGGCGCCGGAAGCGATGACCTCGTCGCGCAGCGTCTTGCCCCAGTGTTCGGCAATGGCGTGGAAAATGTCGTAGCTGTCGGACACCACGGCAACGAGGCCGCCGGGCCTGGCAAAGTGCTTGAGCATGTTCCGGTACGCATCGACTTCATGCTCGCGGCCCCAGCTGGTGATCGTGCTGTGCTCGGCGGCCGGAATCGAATAGCCGGCCATCGGCTCGCCATAGAACGCCCGTGCGGCGAGCACCCCGGACACGGTGTCGGTGCCCATGAAGTTGACCAGGTGCGCCATGCCGCCGAGGCCGGCGGACTCCGCGCTGGAGACGCCACGTGCGCCGAAGTCGTGCAGCTTGAAAGGAATCTGTCCGGCAGGATCGTCCGAGGTCTTTTCCAGGTACTGCAGCAGGGTCCGGCGTGCCTGCCAGCTGATCGTCGCCACGGTTACCGGGTACCAGAGGCGCAACAGCAGGGTTTCGAGGTACGACGGTAGCCAGAAAGCCTCGGGGTCGGTCGACTCGATGGTGACTAGCGCCTGGTGCGTGGGTACGACGGAGCCTTCGGCTACGGCGCGGATGCGCACGGGCAACCTGCCGCCGTGGACATCCACGATGCGTCGCCAACCGGTTTCATTGAAGGGCTCGCCGTGGGCGGCGAAGAAGTCACGCGCCGCATCCACGTCCGCATGCGTGACGGCGCGGCCGAGGCGTGATTTCAGGACGGCCTGGAGGCCGAAGAACACCGTGCTTTCGTACGTGCCGCCACGCGATTCCACGTAGAAGAAGGTGGCGTCGGTTCCCGGCGGGTACTGCAGCCAGTGGCTGGCTTTGTAGCTGTCGGTGTCGAGGATGGGGTTGTCGAGGTAGGACATGCCGTGGGTCGTCATGACCCACAGCATACCCCTGGTGTGACTTATGCCGCGCTGTCGACCAGCACCAGTTCGGCATCCGCCGAGGYCGTGATGCGAAGCGTGGTCTCGTCGCGGATCGCGGCGCCGTCGCCCTTGTTGAGCGTCTTGCCGTTGACCTGCACCGAGCCTTCGGCCGGCACCATGTACGCGAAGCGACCCTCGCCAAGCGTGTATTCCACGGTCTCGCCGGCCTTCACGCTGGCGCCGAGGACGCGGGCATCCGTGCGGATCGGCAGCGCGTCGCCATCACCGGCCATGCCGCTGGCCAGGGTGACGAACTGGCCGGAACGCTCGCCCTTCGGAAACGGACGGGTGCCCCACGACGGTGCCTTGCGCTCGCCGTCCGGAATGATCCAGATCTGGAAGATCCGGGTGGCTTCCGGCTCGGCGTTGTACTCAGCGTGGCGGATGCCGGTGCCTGCGCTCATCACCTGCACATCTCCCGCCTCGGTGCGACCCTTGTTGCCCAGGCTGTCCTCGTGGGTGATCGCGCCTTCACGGACATAGGTGATGATTTCCATGTCCGAATGCGGGTGCGCCGGGAAGCCGGTGCCGGCGGCGATCGTGTCGTCGTTCCACACGCGCAGCGCGCCCCAGCCCATCCGCTTCGGGTCGCTGTACGAGGCGAAGGAGAAGTGGTGCTTCGCATCGAGCCAACCGTGGTTGGCACCGCCAAGACTGTTGAAGCTGCGGACGTCGATCATGTCGTGCTCCCCCGGAATTACCGGACTGGGTGAGTGAATGGGTGTATTTTCCTCCCCCGTCGCGGGCTGCGGAGCATCGTTCCGCCGAACGGATTGTTTCCCCGGGATAGCTTGTGAGGGTTGCAAAATGCCCCTCTCCCGCCCATCTGCTACGGATTGGCGGTTCGCCCGCCTCCCCCTTTCAAGAGGTGTCTGCGGATGATTCCGTTCTCGGTACTCGACCTGTCCCCGGTGGCGCGCGGCTCCACCCCTGGCCAGTCGCTGCGTAACTCGCGCGACCTCGCCCAGCACGCCGAAGCGCTCGGTTTCCATCGCTACTGGCTGGCCGAGCACCACAACATGACCGGCATCGCGAGCGCCGCCACGTCCGTCGTGATCGGTTTCATCGCCGAAGGCACGAAGACGATTCGTGTCGGCTCGGGCGGCATCATGTTGCCTAACCATGCCCCGTTGGTGATCGCCGAACAGTTCGGCACCCTCGCCTCGCTGTATCCGGGTCGCATCGACCTTGGCCTTGGCCGGGCGCCGGGCACCGACCAGGGCACCGCGCGCGCCTTGCGCCGCTCCATGGGGCCCAGTGACGACCGTTTCCCGGACGACGTACAGGAACTGCAGCTTTTCCTCGGCCCGCAGCAGCCGGGTCAGACCGTACGCGCCGTGCCGGGCATGGATACCAACGTGCCGCTGTGGCTGCTGGGCTCGAGCCTGTTCAGTGCGCAGCTCGCCGCGCATCTGGGCCTGCCCTTCGCCTTCGCCTCGCATTTCGCGCCGGACATGATGATGAAGGCGCTCGAGGTGTACCGGCACATGTTCCGTCCGTCGGAGGTGCTCGACAAGCCTTACGCCATGCTCGGCATCAATGTGGTGGCTGCGGCCACCGATGAAGAGGCGCGTCGCCTGTTCACCTCGCAGCAGCAGGCATTCTGGAATCTGCGCCGCGGTGCACCGGGTACGCTCCCGCCGCCGGTGAACTCGATGGACGGCGTCTGGACGCCGATGGAGAAGGCGCAGGTCGACCATGCGTTGTCCTGCGCGGTGGTCGGCTCGCCGGATACCGTGCGCGACGGTCTTGCGGAGTTCATCGAACGCACGGGCGCCGACGAACTCATCATCACGGCGCAGATCTTCGACCATGCGGCCCGCAAGGAGTCGTATTCGATCGTCGCCGCGCAGCACGCGAAGCTCGCTGAGCGTTCGGCGGCCTGATCGCGTGCGAGTCGTCCTGGACACGAATGTCTGTCTGGACGCGTTCGTGTTCGACGATCCACGCGCCGCGACGCTCGTCGCGGCGCTTGTCGCCGGTGACGTCGAAGCGGTGACGCGGGCCGATTGCCGGGATGAGTGGCTCGGCGTGTTGGCGTATCCCGCGCTGAAGCTGGATGAAGCGCGTCGTGCGGAAGCGGCGACGCGTTTCGACGGTGTCGTTACGTTACTGGATGGCGTCGCCGCCGGTGAGGTGACGGCCGACGGCGGTCGGGATGCCGTGCCACGTGTACCGCTGCCGCGTTGTCGCGATCCTGACGACCAGAAGTTTCTCGAACTTGCCCAGGCGTCGGGCGCGTCCGTGTTGTTTTCGCGGGATGCCGAAGTGCTGCGGTTGGCGCGGCGTACGGTGCGTGACGGGTTGTTTGAGATTCTGAAGCCTGAAGATTGGGCGGGGCCTGCGTAACCCGCTGCCGCGGGATCGCCGATGAATAGGCTCCWACCAAGCAGAGCCCCACGTTGATTTTGTAGGAGCCGATTCATCGGCGATGCTCTACTCCCCACCCCACCGCCAGTCGTCCTTGAGCCTCTCCGCACAAAACTCGACGAAGCGCCGCACCTTCGGCGCCAGATGCTGCGCATTCGCATAGACCGCCTGCAGCGGCGCGGCAGGAATGGTGCAGTCCGGAAGCACGCGCACCAGGCGCCCGTTGCCGAGGTCGTCGCCCACGTCCCAGATGGACTTCTGCACGATGCCGCCACCTGCCAGCGCGAGGGTGTGAGCGGCCTCGCCGTCGTTGGTGATGAAGGCCGGATTGACGCGCACCGAGACCGATTCGCCGGCGTGCTGGAAATGCCATTCGCGCGTCGGTTGCTCGCCGAACACGATGCAGTCGTGACCGGCCAGGGCCACCAGTTCGGCCGGCATGCCACGCCGGGCAAGATAGGATGGCGCCGCGCACAACACGCGGAAGTTCGGTGCCAGCGAGCGGGCGATCATCGAGGAGTCGGCCAGATTGCCGAAGCGGATCGCGAGGTCCACACCTTCGTCGACGATATCGACCAGCGCATCGGTAAGGGTGAGATGCACGTTGAGCTCGGGATGCGCCAGGCGGAACGCGACGGTGAGCGGGGCAATACGACGGCGCCCGAAGGCACGCGGGGCGGTCACTCGCAACACGCCCGCCACGGCGTCACGGCTGCGCGATACCGCTGCCTCGGCTTCCTGCACTTCGGCCAGGATGCGCACGCAACGGGCGTGAAACGCCTCGCCCTCTTCGGTCAACGACTGACGGCGCGTGGTGCGCTGTAACAGGCGAACGCCCAGCCGGGTCTCCAGCGCGCTGAGGCGCTTGCTGACGACCGCCAGGGAGAGATCCAGCTCACGCGCGGCGCCGGAGAGGCTGCCGGCGGAAACGATCCGGGCGAACACGGTCAGCTCAAGCAGGTTGTCGATCATTCTTCGGTCCCGGGCAAGAGTCTTTCAGCCTCACAAGCCTTTGTCGGCTCCTGGGCAAGGATCATAGTGATCCCACCTTCTTCCCGCTTGTAGAGGCTCACCATGTTCTCTTTCACGAATCAGGACGTCCTTGTGGTCGGCGGTAGCTCCGGTATCGGCCTGGCCACCGCGAAAGCCTTCGCCACCGCCGGAGCGCGCGTCACGATCGCTTCGCGTTCCAGCGACAAGCTCGACGCTGCGCTGAAGGAACTCGGCGGCGACGCGCGGTCCGAGGTGCTCGACACCGGTGACGCGCAAGCCGTCGAGGCCTTCCTGTCCGGGCACACATGGAACCATGTGGTCGTCTCGGCCGCGAAAACGCCCAGCGGCCCCATTCGCCAGCTCTCGCTGGAAGACGCGCACAAGGCCATGGAGAGCAAGTTCTGGGGCGCCTATCGCGTCGCCCGCGCCGCGCGTATCAGGGAGGGTGGCTCACTGACGATCGTCTCGGGATTTCTCTCGGTGCGCCCGAGCGCCACGTCCGTGCTGCAGGGCGCGATCAATGCCGCGCTGGAAAGCCTGGTGCGCGGCATGGCCCTGGAGTTCTCGCCGGTCCGCGTCAACGCCGTGTCGCCCGGCATGATCCGCACGCCCCTGTGGAGTGGCATGGATGAGGACAAGCGCGAGGCGATGTTCGCCGCCGTGGCCGAGAAGCTCCCGGCGAAGCGTGCTGGCGAGCCCGAGGACATTGCCAACGCGATCCTCTATGCCGCGGCGACGCCATTCACGACCGGCTCCACGATCGTCGTCGATGGTGGAGGCTCGATCGCCTGAGGCTCGGTTGCCTCAGTCCACCGGCACCAGCGCGATGAAGTTACGCAGGCTGTAGTAGCGATCGTGCTGCGGCCACTCCACCGACGCGACGGCCTTGTGCCCGGCGGCCCAGGGCTCGTTGTCGAGCAACACTTCGACCTGGGTCTTGCCGTCGCCGACATTGCCGTAGAACACGCGGATCCAGTGCACGTCGTTGGTTAGCGGCGCCGTGGAAATCGCGGCTTCGAGGGCGGAGAGGCCGTCCTCGGGAATCTCCATCGGGGCGTCCTTCTCACCTCGCAGCGTGAAATCACCGATGTAGGCGGTGAAACGATGCACGCCGGCGGTGAGTTCGTGCACGGCAAGCTTTTCCTTGTTCACCGCGTGCCAGCACGCGGCCAACACCACGTGGAAATCGTTGCGCGCAAAGCTGTCCAGCGYGTCGCGACAGCCGGCCTTGCCGGTGCCGATGCCGCCGAAGCTCTCCTCAATGGTGCGCTCCTCGTCGAGCACGATATCCAGGTCGAGGCGACCCATCCCGCCGTCCTTGCCTTCGTGCCAGATGCCGCGCAAGGCGGGGTAGTCATCGCCTTCGGTGAGCAGCCAATCTTCGTCGGGCTCGAGTTCCACGCCATGCTCGGCGAAAAGGTCGATGAGGGTGTTCTGGATGAGACGGTCCATGGGTCGTCCATTATGAAAAAGAGGAGATTACGCGTTGTCGGCGAGCTTGCCGAGCGCTACGGCGGCCGACGGATTGCGTTCCTTGGCCGCCGAGATGAAATAGACGAAGACATCCCGGGGCGCGCCGTTGGCCAGAGCGTCGCCGACGTGGGGCAGGTCGAGGGGATCGCCGCCGGAAGCCCAGGTGGTGGCGTGCTTCGCCCAGGCCTTCAGCTCCTTCGCCGGATAGCCGGTTTTTTCGGGAGCCCGGCTGCGCATCAGCCGCGCATAGACGAAGGGCCCGGTGAGATCCGCGAAGGAGGGATGTTCCGCCGAGTCGGTGAACACGGTGGCTACGCCGCGCGCCCGTGCCAGTTCGAGCCAGCGCTCATCCATGAAACTCTCGTTGCGCACTTCCACGGCGTGCCGCAGGGCGATGCCGCCGGCCTTCTCGGGCAACAGGTCGAGAAAGGCCGCCATGTCGTCCGGGTCGAAGGAGCGGGTGGCCAGGAACTGCCACAGGATCGGTCCGAGACGGTCGCCGAGCGCGCTGGCGCCCTCGACGAAGCGGTCGATACGTTCGCCCGCGGTCGCCAGTTGCTTCGTCTGCACGATATGGCGCGGTGCCTTGACCGAGAAGACGAAGCCTTCCGGTGTGTCCGCCGCCCATTTGCGGTACGTCGCCGCGTCGGGCGCACGGTAATAGGTGCCGTTGATCTCGATGGCCGTGACCTGCCGGCTGGCGTATTCCAGCTCACGCTTCTGCACCAGGTCGTCCGGATAGAACACGCCACGCCAGGGCGCGAACACCCAGCCACCCATGCCGGTGCGGATGTGTCCGGGAGTAAGGGTTTTCTTGCTGTCGCGCCGGGTCSCCATCATCGGTCGATGCTCGCAAGGTCGGAGTGGAGGCGGTGTCGTTATACTGCGCCCATGCCGTCCATCCGTATCATGACCGTCGACGACCATCCCCTGCTACGCGAGGGCATCGCCGCCGTCATTGAAGGTCAGGACGAACTGGAACTGGTTGCGGAGGCGAGCACGGGCGAGGAGGCGATCGACCATTATCGCCGGCATCGCCCGGACCTCACCCTGATGGACCTGCAGATGCCGGGCATCGGCGGTATTGCCGCGATCGAAGCGATTCGCAGCGAATTCCCGGATGCACGCATCCTGGTCCTGACCACCTACCGCGGCGACGTACAGGCACTACGTGCCTTCCGCGCAGGCGCCCAGGGTTATCTGCTCAAGAGCGAACTGCGTAAGGAAATGCTCAGCACCATTCGACAAATCATGGACGGCAAGCGCCGCATACCCGAGGAGATAGCGCACGAAATGGCAGGCCACGCAAACGACGACGAACTGACCCCCCGCGAAACCGAAGTACTCACCCATGTCGCCATGGGCGAAGCCAACCGTAACGTCGCGTTGGCGCTGGGTATCGCCGAGGAGACGGTCAAGGCTCACATGAAAAGCATCCTGTCCAAGTTGGCCGCGAACGACCGCACRCACGCGGTGGCCATCGCGTTGCGCCGGGGCATCATCGAACTCTGAAGTTATGGCGTGTGGGCGTGCGCGTGCCGTTTGCGGTACTCGGCGGGCGTGACGCCGACACGGCGCATGAAGGCGCGCCGCAGACCGTTGGGGTCGGCATAGCCGCAGCGCGACGCGACGCGCTTGGGTGTTTCGTGGCCTTCTTCGAGCAGGCGCCGTGCGGCTTCCACGCGCATCGTCTCGACGAACTCCGCTGGCGTCATGCCGACCTCGTGGCGGAATATCCGTGCGAAGTGGCGCGGACTCATGCCAACACGTTGGGCCATGGCGGTTACGGAGTGTTCTTCGGCGGGATGCGTGGCCACGTAACGCTGCAATTCCTGCAACGCACCGCGGCCGGCGGGTGCCGCCTCGCCGTGGCGACTGAACTGCAGTTGCCCGCCCGGGCGTCGGTAGAACACCACCAGCTCGGCGGCCACGGCCATCGCGATGTCGCGATCGAGGTCTTCCTCGACCAGGGCGATGGCCAGGTCCATGCCGGCGGTGACGCCTGCCGCCGTGCATACCGGGCCATCGCGGACGACGAAGGCATCCGCCTCCACGTGTAAGGACGGATGCCGCTCGGCGAGCAGGCCGGCCACCTTCCAGTGAGTGGTGACGCGCCGGCCGTCCAGCAGGCCCGTCTGGGCGAAGAGCAGGGCGCCGCTGCAAATCGAGCCATACCGGCGGGACACGGCCGCGTGCCGGCGCAGCCAGTCGAGCAGGCTGTAATCGGTGGCGGCACGGGACAGGTCGGGCGACCCCGCAACGAGCAGGGTATCGATACGGTCGAGGTTCTCGAGCGTGCTTCGATCCGGCAGGAAGCGCATGCCGGACGACGCCGTGACCGCCAGCGGGGCCGTGCCGACGGTGAGCACCCGATACACCTCGCGCCGTGCCTGCCGGTTGGCCTCGGCGAACACGTCGGCGGGCCCGGAAACGTCGAGCATCTGCACCCCGGGTGGGGCGACGATGACGATCGTGAGGGGAGGCGGCGACTGCATGGGGCACAACATGGCAGAAATTGCTATCTCGCGTCAAATGAAGACGGGAGGGTCAGGGCGTCAAATAGCTCTACCCACCGCATGAGGCCTAACGCCATGTCCACCACCATTGCCGGTATCGCCCTTCCCGACAGCGCCCTCGCCCGCGAGATCACCGATCTGGTCCGTGATACGGAGAGCGATCTGCTGTACCACCACTCGCGCCGCGTCTTCCTGTTCGGCGCCCTCACCGGCAAGGCCAAGGGCCTTGTCTTCGATCCCGAGCTGCTCTACGCCGGCGCCATGTTCCATGACATGGGCCTGGTGCCTGCCTACTCCAGCAAGACCGAGCGCTTCGAAGTCGACGGCGCCAACGTAGCGCGTGATTTCCTGCGCTCGAAGGGCATCGACGAGGCGCAGATCGACATCGTGTGGGCTTCTATCGCGCTGCACACCACGCCCGGCGTGCCGCAGCACATGAAGCCTGAAATCGCGTTGTTGACCGCCGGTGTCGAAATGGACGTGCTCGGCCTTGGCTTCGAGAACGTGGCCACCAGCGACCGCGAGACCGTGGCGCATGTCCACCCACGGGGCGGTGCCTTCAAGGAGGGCATCATCGACGCCTTCTACAATGGCGTGCGAAACAAGCCGGAAACCACCTTCGGCAACGTGAAAGCGGACGTCATGGCTTATAAGCAGCCCGGCTTCCAGCGCACCGACTTCACGCAGTGCATTCTGCACAATCATTGGCCGTCGTAAGAAATCAGTAATTGATCTGATAATCATTCGCACCTACGATGACGGCCTTTCGCTTCCCGCAAGGCCGTCGTCATGCCGCACGCGCGCCGTTTCCGTTCCACACTGAAAACGATGCACCTGTGGCTCGGCCTCAGCCTCGGCCTCGTGCTGGCGCTGGTCACCCTCTCCGGCAGCATCCTGCTGTGGGAGGACCCGTTATTCGCCGCCGGGCATCCTCAGCTCACCTCGCGACCCCTGCCGGACCTGGCGACGCAAGGGCGCTCGCTGGCAACCCTGCTGGCCTCGCCGGACGGCAAGGGCTTGCGCGGCCTTTCCCTCCCGGACGACGAACTGCCGGTATGGGAAGCGCAGTCGCGTGCCGGCGGCCGCAGCTATTTCGATGCGACCACGGGCGAGTTGCTATTGCGCCGCGAGAAGACCGGCGACGTCATGCTGCTGCTGATGGACTGGCATACGCATCTGCTGAGCGGCGAAGTGGGCGAGACCATCCTGGGCGTCGTCGCCTGCACCGGTCTCTTCATGCTGTTCTCCGGCGTGTGGCTTTACTGGCCCGGCCGTCGACGCGCGCTGAGGCACCTCAAGCCACATACCCACCCGCCGGTGCTGCGCTGGGCGAGTTTTCACCGCTTCGTCGGCGTGGCCGCCCTGCCCTTGCTCATCGTCATGATCGGCACCGGCACGACGATGGCGTATCGCGGTGCGGTACGTAACGGCCTCGCGTCGGCCTTCAGCGAAGCGCCGCCGGCGAAGCCACCGAAGCTGCCGCCCGCGCACGGCAACATCGACTGGCCGGCCGTGCTGGCCGCGGCACAGGCCGCCGCGCCGGACGCCGAGATCACGCGGCTGATGCTTCCGCAGAAGGACAGCGGCACGCTTGTCCTGCGCGTTCGCCGGCCCGGCGAATGGAACAAGGACGGCCGTAGTTCGTTGTGGATGGATCCGGTGGCCGCGCGCGTCATCGGTGGCGATGACGCGACGCGACTCGGTCCGGGCCTGCGTCTGGCCAACGCCCTGTTCCCGATCCATTCGGCGGCGGTGGGCGGCCTGCTCTGGCGCATCGTGGCCTGCCTGACCGGCACGCTGCCCCTGTTCCTGCTCATCACCGGCTTCCTCTTCTGGCGTGCCCGCCGGCGACGCTCTGCCGCCGGCGCCGATTCATCGGCGAACGCTCGCTAGCCACACCGTCGCCCTCAACCCGACACCTCAACGCCCTACCCGCCCGCCTATCCTGCTTCCCGCCTTCCAACGGGAAACACCGTCATGCGCCGTACCCTGCTCGCCCTCGCCTGCTGCCTCGCCCTGCCCGCCGTCGCACACGATGCCGCACCCGTGACGATCGGCGCCAATCCGACGTGGACACAGCCCGTGGCACCGCACGTGATCTACGGGAACACGTACTACGTCGGCACCAAGGGACTGTCGTCGGTCCTGATCACGTCGCCCCAGGGTCATGTGCTGATCGACGGGACCTTACCGGGCAACGCCGGACTCATCGAAGCGAACATCCGCAAGCTCGGTTTTCGCGTCGAAGACATCAAGATGATCCTGAATACGCATGCACACGTCGACCATGCGGGAGGCATTGCCCAACTGGCGAAGGACAGCAAAGCGTCCGTGAGGGCAACCGCGAAGGGCGCCGAGGCCATGCGTCTGGGTGGCCACTATCCCGAGGATCCGCAATACGACCCTGGCGAAAAGCCGTATCCGAAAGTCRATGCGATCGGCGACATCGTCGACGGTACGGTGGTGCACGTGGGACAGCTGACCCTTACGGCGCACATCACCCCGGGCCATACCCCTGGCGGCACGGCATGGACGTGGCAGTCATGCGAAGGCACGTCGTGCAAGAACATCGCCTTCGCCGACAGCCTCTACGCCTTCGCGGCCCATGGCTATCGCTTCAGCGACCACCCGGCGTATGTCGCCGACTACCGCAAGACGTTCGATCGCGTCGCCGCGCTGCCCTGCGATGTACTGATCACGCCACACCCCGAACAGGGCGAAGGCGAAACCTGCAAGACCTACGCGGATGCCGGCCGTAAACGACTCGACGACGTCCTCACCAAGGAAACCTCAACCCCGTAGGAGCCGATTCATCGGCGATCCCACGGCAGCGGGCCCGAACTAGCGGCTGAGCATCGCCGTGATTCGCGCATCCTTCTCCGCCCAGAGCTGGTTCACCCAGTTCTGGAAGCGTTCGCGGTACACCGCGTCGTTCTCGTAGTCGCCGCGCATCGACGGATCGATGGACAGCCGTCGCACATGGATGCGGATGTCGCGGATACGGCCGGCGATCAGATCCATCATCGTGCCCGGCCCCGCCGGGTAGACAATGGTGACATCGAGCATCTGGCGGATCGCGTCACCCATGGCGTCGACCACGAAGGCGACGCCGCCGGCCTTGGGTCGTAGCAGGTGCGTATAGGGCGACTTCTGCGCATCGTGCTTGGCCTTGGTGAAGCGGGTGCCCTCGGTGAAGTTCATGACCGAGACCGGCACATGGCTGAACTTCTCGCAGGCGCGGCGCGTTGCCTCGCGGTCCTTGCCGCGCAGCTCCGGCCTGGCGTCCAGTTCCTGCTTCGAATGACGCTTCATGAAGGGGAAGTCCAGCGCCCACCAGGCTGGGCCCAGCAGCGGCACCCAGATCAGCTGACTCTTCAGGAAGAAGCGCATGAAGGGAATGCGCCGGTTGAAGATTTTTTGCAGCGCGGGGATATCCACCCAGCTCTGGTGGTTGCACACCACAAGATAATTCTCACGTGTGCTCAACCCCTCCAGGCCCTCCACCTGCCACTGTGTGCGCGTGAAGGCACCGAACAGCCAGGCATTGACGCTCAGCCAGCTCTCGGCGATATGCACCAGGACGGGGGCAAAGGCATCGCGCATCGAGCGCAGCGGGATGACCAGACGGACCGCCGTCAGCAGCAGGAGCGGCCCGACATGCAGCACGGTGCTGACGAACAGCAGCACGCAGGCGAGGGGGATGCGCAGGAATCGGGGGAGCGAAACGAACATAGGGTCGTCACGGAAGAATGAACCGGCAGTTTACTTGGATCGTCCCTTCAGCGTGCCGCGAGCACCTCGTCGACCGCTGCCAGGTCCTGCGTGATCTCGTCGATGCCCTCCCAGGGATCCTTTTTCAGGCGCGCGAGCCGTTTCGGCACCGTCGCCAGGTCGAAGGCACTGCCGGATTTGAGTCTTCCCAGTTCGTCCCAGCGCAGCGGCACGGCCACCGGGGCACCTGGCCGCGACCGTAGCGAATAGGACGCCACCGCCGTCGCGCCCCGGCCGTTACGCAGGTAGTCCAGGTAGATCCGGCCGCGCCGGAAGCGCTTGCTCGCCGTGGCGACGAACTCCAGCGGATGCAGCTGAGCCAGCGCTTCGGCAAAGCCGCGGGCGAAGCCCTTCACCGTTGCCCAATCCGCCCCCGGATTCAGTGGCACGACCACATGCAGTCCCTTGCCGCCGGTGGTCCGCACGAACGAGACCAGTCCGAGTTCCTCGAGAAAACCACGGACCATGCGCGCCGCTGCGATGACGCGACGCCACTCGACATCCTCGCCCGGGTCGAGGTCGAAGACGACGCGATCGGCGATGTCCGGCGATCCGATGTGCGAGCCCCAGGGATGGAACTCCACCGCGCCGAACTGGACCAGTTCGATCACGCCGGCCTCGTCCTTGGGATACAGGTACACCGCCTGTGCGCCGGTCTCCTCCTTCAGCTTCGCCGTGCCGACGTGTTCGAGGCCGGCCATCACGTGCTTCTGAAAGAAACACGGCGAGCCGATACCTCCGGGACAGCGAATCGTCGAGGTGGGCCGGTCGGCGATCGCCGGCAGGAGCCATGGCATCACGGCACGGTAGTAATCGACGACCTGCTGTTTGGTGATGCCGTCGTCGGGGAACACGACGCGATCGGGATGCGTAATGACCATCGAGACGGAGCTGTCGACGGCGGGACGTTTTGCCACTCGTTTCGTCGTCGGCCTGCGGTCGGAATCGCGCAGGTCGGCGGGCGCCTTGTCCACGCGCAGTGCCTTGAGGCTGGGCTGGCGTAGCAGGGATTTGTTGCCGATGCCGCGGTAATAGACCTCCGCGACTGCCGTCGGCGGTACCCAGAGCGCGCCACGCAGCGTCGGGTCGATGGCGTCGATACGCACGGTGGGCTTTGTCGATCCACCCTTGGCGAGCGTCTTGCCAAGCTCGCGCAACATCTCATCGGTAAAGCCCGTACCGACGCGTCCGACATACGTCCAGCCCCCGTCGGCGTCGGGCCGGGCCAGGAGCAGCGAGCCGAAGGTCAGCCGCGAACCCTTTGCCGGCGTGTAGCCGACGACGGCGAACTCGTCACTTTCCAACCGTTTGATCTTCAGCCAGTCGTCGTTGCGTCCGCTGCGATAGCCACCATCGGCGCGCTTGGAGATGATCCCTTCGAGCTTCTGCTCCATCGCCATGGCGAACGCCCGGTCGCCGTCGCCGAGGTTGTGTGCGCTGTAGGACAGCAGCTGGGGTGCATGCGAAAGCAACCTTTCGAGCAAGGCCTTGCGTTCGGTGAGCACGACCTTGCTGAGATCGTAGCCCTGCAGGTAGGGCATATCGAAAAGCATATATGCCAGCGGCGCCTGCATTTCGCCGGACAGTGTGCGTTGCAGTGCGTTGAAATCGCTGCGGCCTTGCGCATCGAGCGCGATGAGTTCGCCGTCGAGGCGCGCGCTCTCCAGCCCGAGTCCTTCGATGGCGGCAACGATTTCCGGCAGCCGATCGTTCCAGGACAGGGCGTTGCGTGACCACAGCGCCACCTTGCCTCCGGCTACGCCGGCGAGGATGCGATAGCCGTCCCATTTCACCTCGTGAAGCCAGGCGTCGCCTTGCGGAGGTGCCTCGCGCAGACGCGCGAGCTGGGGTGCGAAGAACGCGGTCGTCGCTTTCGCCTTGCGCGCGCCGTCGAGCGCGCCTGCGGCCCGGGTCAGGGTGGCCGTCGGTACACGACGGCTCTTCGGGGCCTTCTTCGCAACGACCTTGGCCGGGGCCTTCTTCGTCGCACGACGTGTGCTCTCGCGCATCGTCGTGTCGAGCAGATCATCGGCTTCGACATCGCTCACGTAAGCGTCGTTCGCCTTGATCAGGAACCATGAGGGCTGGCGCTCCTTCTTTCCGCTGCGCACCAGGTGCCAGCTCCCTTTCAGCCGTTCGCCGAACAGTTCGAAGGTGAGATGACCTTTACGCAGCTGCGCCTCGGCGTCGCCGCTGGTGGACCACACGCCGCGGTCGAACGTGTCGACATGGCCCTTGCCGTAGCCCTCGTCGATATCGCCCTCGAAATCGGCGTAGGACACGGGATGGTCTTCGACTTCCACCGCGAGCCTTTTTACCTTCGGGTCGAAGCTCGGTCCCTTGGGCACGGCCCAGCTTCGCAAGACATCGCCGACCTGCAGCCGGAAGTCGAAATGCCGACGCGACGCATGGTGAAGCTGGACAACGAAGATCGCCCGCCCTTTTCCGCGCGAGGAGCCCTCGGGCGAGGGCTCGCGTGTTTTGGCGAAGTTCCGCTTGCGGCGATATTCCTGCAGGCTCATGGCGCGATCATTGGCGGGATACGGTGAATAAGCCGTGCATCTCTCGTGGTGCGCTGACGGCGCCTTTTCAGAATCCTCCGATGGGCACCGCGTGGCGCCGCCAGCAGACTCGACGCAGCCCCCCTCGAAGCCACCGTCATGCCCAGCCGCTACGTCGTCCGCCTCGCCTGCCTGCTTATCCTGTCGTTTGCCGCGCCGGCCCATGCAGGGTGTCTTGGCTACCCTTCCCAGGGTGTCGCACAGATGCTCTCCTTTGGCACGGTTCGTGTGCCTGTCGACGCGCCCGTCGGCACGGTGCTTGCGGAAAAGCTCACGCCGGCATGGACCTCGTCCAAATTCAAATGCCTCTACCCGACGCGCACCTCGAGTCTCGGCCTCTTCACTACGCCCAGCGCGCGCGGCGACGGTATTTACCAGACCAACCTGCCCGGCATCGGCATCCGCACCTATTTCGACAACGGCAACCACGGTGAACGGATCGTCCCGGAGCGTGCGTCCATCCCTTTCATCTTCGACGCGACCCTCGCCAACACGCACTACCGCGTGCAGCTCATCAAGACGGACGCGGTCGATGTCGGCGGCCTGCTGACCCCGGGAACGCTGGCGCGCGGCGGCTATGACGATCACGCCCAGGTCTGGGTGGACCTCGCCAACACGCAGATCGAACCCGAACGGCCCACGTGTGCCTTCGTCACACTCCGACTGACCTTCGCCCTGAACAAGGTCGACGGTCGCGATCTGCTCGTGGCGGGTAGTAGCCCCTGGGTAACGCAGGCGCTGATCTCGACAGGTTGCAGGAACGCCACCCAGATACTCATGAGCTTCAGCGCTCTTGCGGACGACCAGGACAGCTCGCTCTTCAAAGTCACGGGTGCCCATCCCGCCACGGGTGTCGCGGTGGAGTTGCGTAGCGACGAACCCGACGCACAGGTCATACCCAATAGCCCGTCACCGCTTGTCCTGCCAGCGGTGCGCGAAGGACGCAGCTACGGCTTTCGCGCCCGCTATCGCCGCGTCGGCCAGACGGTGGCGCCCGGCGAGGCCAATGCCTCCATCGTGGTCAACGTGAGCTACCGATAGGCCGCACGGAGCCTCCTCCAGAGTTGTCGCCTACCGACGATGGTCGCTACGCTCGGCTTCTTCTCAGCGTTGCGGGCCCGGAAAACGATATGCGCGACCACGGCGAACCGACGATCCATCTACCGCGCCGCCGATTCGTTCAGGGACTGGCGGTTGCCGGCGTCGGGCTCGGATTCGGCGTCGTCCGTCCGGCGTCCGCGACAGAGCCGATGCAGCATGCCGGCGAGCTGGCCGGCCCCGACATGACGCTCCACATTCGTCAGGCCGCCGTCGACTTTACCGGTCGCGCCCGCACCGCCGTCACGGTGAACGGTGGCGTGCCTGGTCCGACCCTGCGCTGGCGAGAGGGCGAGTCCATCACCTTGCGCGTGCGCAACCAGCTCGACACCGTCTCGTCGATTCACTGGCACGGTCTGGTGGTTCCGTTCGACCAGGACGGCGTGCCGGGCCTGAGCTTCGACGGCATACCGGCGCGGAGCGAGTTCACCTATCGGTTTCCGGTCAGGCAATCAGGCACGTACTGGTATCACGCGCATAGTCGTTTCCAGGAGCAGAGTGGTCTTTATGGCGCGATCGTCATCGCGCCGAAGGACGGTGAGCGACAGGCTGCGGATCGTGAGCACGTCATCCTCATCAGCGACTGGACCGACGAAGACCCCGAGCGCGTCTACGCCCGGCTTCGCTCGCGAAGCGACTTCTACAACTATGGCCAGCCCACCGTTGCCGATTTCCTGCGCGACGCGCGTGCGAAGGGCTTCGGCGACGCTATCGCGATGCGTCGCATGTGGAATCGCATGCGGATGAATCCCAGCGACCTCGCTGACGTCTCGGGCGCGACGTACACCTATCTGGTCAATGGCACCGCGCCGGCGGGCAACTGGACCGGCCTGTTCAAGCCCGGCGAACGGGTGCGCCTGCGCTTGATCAACGGCTCGTCCAATTCGATCTTCGACCTGCGCATCCCCGGACTGCGCCTGAGCGTCGTGGCCGCCGATGGCCAGGACGTGGAGCCGGTAGGGGTGGACGAGCTGCGTCTGGYGGCGGCGGAAACCTACGATGTCATCGTCGAGCCGCGCGAAGACAAGGCGTACACGATTTTCGCCCAGTCGATCGACCGCTCCGGTTTCGCGCTCGCCACGCTTGCGCCGCGCGAAGGCATGCGGGCCGATGTGCCGGCACTCGATCCACGGCCGCGTCTGGCCATGCGCGACATGATGGGCTCGATGGGTGAGGACAGCGATGCCGGCGGCACGATGGTGATGGCCAATCACGCAAGCACCGAATACGGTCCGGGCACGGACATGCACGTCGACATGCCGCGAACCAACCTCGACGATCCGGGTGTGGGGCTTCGCGAGCGCAGCCACCGCGTACTCACCTATGCCGACCTTCACACCGTCGGCGGTGCGCTCGACACGCGCGAGCCCGGACGAACGATCGAGCTTCACCTCACCGGCAACATGGAGCGCTTCGCGTGGTCGTTCGACGGGGTGAAGTATTCCGCGGCGACGCCCGTGCATTTTCGTCGCGGCGAGCGCCTGCGCGTGCGTCTGGTCAACGACACCATGATGAACCATCCGATCCACCTGCACGGCATGTGGAGCGAGGTCGAATCGCCCGATGGCGATTTCCAGGTGCGCAAGCACACGGTCAACGTGCAGCCCGCCCAGCAGGTGACTTATGCGGTGAACGCCGACAATCCGGGGCGGTGGGCCTTCCATTGCCACATGCTGTATCACATGGAAGCGGGCATGTTCCGCGAAGTGGTGGTGTCGTGAAGCGCTTCGTCTTTGCCCTGTCAACGATGGGTGCGATGGCATCGGTGATGGCGCAGGATGCGCAAGGCATGCAGGAGATGCCCGGCATGCAGCACGACATGGCACCCATGTCCGGTATGACGATGGGACCGATGCAGGGTGGCAAGGCGCCCGCCGACGCGCGCAGCCCCGACTGGTCCGACGGTGTGCCGTCCAGCAGCATGCACGGCATGGCCATGAACGACATGGACGACACCGCCCCCGTTGGCATGCTGTTGCTCGATCGCCTGGAGTCGTTCGCGGGGCAGGGAGGTCACGGCCAGTCCTGGGAAGCCGAGGGCTGGTACGGCAACGACAGTGACAAGCTCTGGTTTCGTAGCGAGGGTGATCGCGAAGGGCGCCGCTTGCGCGACGGCGATGCCGAGTTGTTCTGGAGCCACGCGGTGGCGACGTTCTGGGACACCCAGTTGGGCGTGCGGCGCGATGTCGGCGAAGGTCCGAAACGAAACTGGGCCGCGTTCGGCGTACAGGGTCTCGCACCGTACTGGTTCGAGTTGGAAGCGACAGCGTATGCGGGGGAGGGCGGTCGTACCGCCGCACGCGTGCGCGCGGAATACGAGCTGCTGTTTACCCAGCGCCTGATTCTCCAGCCCGAGCTTGAAGTGAACGCGTACGGCAAGGACGATGAGCAGCGGCAGCTTCGCTCGGGCGTGTCGAGCGTTGAAGGCGGTTTACGCCTCCGCTACGAAATCCGCCGCACTATCGCGCCTTACGTTGGCGTGTCCTGGGAACATCTCACCAGCGGCACCGCCGACCTGGCGCGCAACGACGGTCGTCGTATCACCGACCGTCGCTGGGTGGCAGGCATCCGTTTCTGGCTCTGAGCCCTTACCAGGGCAGGGTCTGGCCCTGGTAGTTGACGTAATGCGCGCCGGCCTTGCCGCGGTGTGCCTCGATCACGTCGACCACGCGCGGAATGCTTTCCTCGATCGACAACGCCGCATCGGCGCCGCCCATGTCCGTACGCACCCAACCGGGCGCGATGGCAAGCACCGCCCGCGGGTCGCCCTTGCGGACATTGGCGAAGCTCCGCAGCATCTGGTTCAGGGCCGACTTGCTGGCGCGATACACCGTCCAGGCGCCGTCCACGTTGTTCTCGATGCTGCCCAGCCCGGACGACATCACGCCGAGCGTGCCCGAACGAGGCACCAGGGATTCGAACGCCTCGAGCACGCGCATTGGACCGAGCACGTTCGTCGCCATCACATGGGCGAACTCCTCGTCGGAAATGTTGGCGCCGTTCGCGTCGCGCGCCTGGGTCATCACGCCGGCATTGACGAAAACCAGGTCGAAGGCCGTCCCGTCCAGCGTGCGGCGCAGCGCATCGATGTCGCTGCCACGCGCAATATCGGCGTGCTCGACGCGAAGGCGGCCATCCGACGCGGTAACGAGGTCGGCTAGCGCGGCCGGGGTGTCGCCACGAACGGTCGCGACGACATGCCAGTCCCGGCGCAGGTATTCCTCGACCAGGGCGAGCCCCAGGCCGCGGCTCGCGCCGAGGATAAGAGCGATACGTGCGTGTGAGGCGTTCATGGGGAGACTCCGGGGAAGGGATGATGGACAGCTTAGACGCCGCGATCTATTGACGGAATATGCGCCGAGGCAGATCTTTCGTGACTCACGATCACGAGTCGTCCCCTTATGTCCTCCGATGGCCGCCTGCTCGGCAACCTCAGCGTTCTCGTCTCCGTCGTCGAGACGGGCAACTTCGCGCGTGCGGCCGACGCCCTCGGGCTTTCCCCCTCGGGGGTGAGTCGCGCGATCAGTCGGCTGGAAGAGCGGCTGGGCGTGCGCGTGCTTCACCGGACCACCCGTTCGGTGACCCTGACCGATGAAGGCGAGCGTCTGTATGCGCAGGTGGGACCGTTGCTGTCGGGCATCGAGGACGCGGCCCTCGCCGCCGCCGGCGACTCGCAAGCCGTGCGTGGCCGGCTCCGGGTCAGTCTGGACGCGATGTTCGCTCGACAGGTCATCGCGCCGCAGCTCGCCGCCTTCCTGGCCCGCCATCCGGCCCTGGAGCTGGAGATCGTCACCCGCGACGAGCTTGGCGACCTCGTCGCCGAGGGTATCGACGTGGCCGTCCGTTTTGGCGTCCCGCCCTCTTCGTCGCTGATCGGCCGCAAGCTGCTCGAAACCCGGGTGCTCACGGTCGCGGCACCGGCCTACCTGGCCGTGCATGGCCGGCCGGCGGCACCGAAGGATCTCGTGAACCACCGCTGCATCCAGTTCCGCGACCCGGTCACGCGGCGTCCCTTCGAATGGGAGTTCCATCGGAAGGGCAAGGTCGTGCCCGTCGAAACGACCGGGCCCCTACTGGTCACCGACTCGGGAATCATGTTCGCCGTGTGCATTGCCGGCGCGGGTATCGCGCAGGTGCTCGCGGTGAGCGTGCAGGACGCCCTGGCCGATGGTCGCTTGGTGGAACTCTTTCCGGACTGGGCAGAGGAGCGTTTTCCCCTGTACGCCTTCTACCCCTCGCGGAAAAACTCGCCGCCCAAGGTGCGGGCCTTCGTCGACTTCTGCGTCGAGCTCGCGTCCCCGCACTGAGCCACATCGGTCACTGGCTACCCATTACATCCGGGTAAATACATGAAGAACGCGACCTTCTTCACAACTTAAATGTGATGCACATCACACTTATCGGCTAGCATGCCGCAAACGCGCATGTGTCGAAACGGCACGGCGCGGCCCGCAGGGGGGCCCTATAGCAACCATCTCGACTCGGCTGACGCTGGGTACGCCTCTGCTTATCGCACGCGCTCACGACCGAAGGTTGCTCGAATGAATCGTATCTACCGTCTGTGCTGGAATGCCGCCACTTCGCAGTGGGTCGCTGCCAGCGAACTTGCTCGCAACAGCCGTCCCGCGGCGCGGTCCGCTTCGGCGTCGAAGGGCCTTCGCGCCGCCTCGATCGCCGCCAGCATCGCAATGGCGCTCGGCGCCGCTGGCACCGTCCATGCCGGCCAGACCGGCGGGCAGGTCGTTTCCGGCAGCGGTGCGATCAACCAGAACGGTGCGATCACCACGATCAACCAGAACAGCCAGCACCTCTCGCTGAACTGGCAGACCTTCGACATCGCGCCCAACGAGACCGTGAACTTCGTGCAGCCGGGCAGGGATGCGATCGCGGTCAACCGGATCCTCGGCAACAGCGCGTCGGAGATCTACGGTCATCTCAACGCCAACGGCCAGGTGTGGCTGATCAATCCGAACGGCGTGCTGTTCGGCCAGGGCTCGCAGGTGAACGTGGGTGGCCTGGTGGCATCCACACTCGACACCTCCGACGACTCGCTTTCGTCGAACTCACGCAGCTTCAGCGGTAACGGCAAAGGCAGCATCGTCAACAAGGGTTCGATCCGCGCGGCCAACGGCGGCTATGTCGCGTTGCTCGGCAACACGGTATCCAACCAGGGCACGATCAGTGCGCAACTGGGCACCGTCGCCATGGGCGGCGGCAGTGCGGTCACGCTGACGTTCGACGGCAGCCAGCTGCTTCACCTGCAGGTGGACCGCAGCACGCTGGATAACCTCGTCGAGAACCGCCAGCTGGTGCAGGCCGATGGCGGCCGTGTGTTCATGACGGCGGGCGCGGCGGATTCCTTGCTGGCCAGCACGGTCAACAACACCGGCGTCGTCCGTGCGCAGACGGTGGAAAACCACAACGGCCAGATCGTGCTGCTCGGTGGCATGCAGGCCGGTCACGTGAATGTCGAAGGGACGCTCGATGCGAGCGCACCGAACGGCGGCAACGGCGGCAGCATCGAAACCTCGGCGGCCTTCGCGCATATCGGCGTGGCATCGATCAATGCCAGCGCACCCCGAGGCAAGGCCGGCACATGGCTCGTCGATCCGTATGACCTGACCATCGACGCGACGGCGGCGGCGACCATCTCGGCGGCGCTCAACGGGGGTTCCAACGTCACCGAGACGACATCGGCCAACAGTGCCGGCGGCGACGGCATCCAGAACGCTTCCGGCGTCGGCGACATCAACGTCAACTCGGCCATCTCATGGAACAACGCGGCCACGACGCTCACCCTCGACGCGTACCGTGGCATTAACGTCAACGCGGCGATTTCCGGTGCGGGTGGCGTCGTGCTGAAGGCCAACGGCACGGGCGGTACCGGCGGTAACATCACGCTTGCCGGCGGCGGCACGATCGCCGGTGGCACCGGCGTGACGCTGACCGCAGCGAACAACTTCATCAACAACGCCGGCGCCGCCGCGCTGAGTTCGACCTCGGGCAAGTGGCTGGTCTACTCCTCGGACCCGTCGCTGGATACGCGCGGCGGACTCGCCCCGCAGTTCATCCAGTACGCGGCCAATGCGGGCGCCTCGCCGCTGGGCAACGGTAACGGGTTCCTCTACAGGCTGGCGCCGACGCTCGCCATCACCGGCCTGACCGGCACGGTGACCAAGGTCTACGACAACACGAACGCTGCCAGCTTCTCGGGTGCGAATTTCACCAGCACCGGCCTGGTCGACGGCAACAAGATCACCGGTGCCACCGGCGGCACCTATGCGACGGTCAACGCCGCCTCGAACATCTCGGTGACCTCGCCGGGCGCGATCGGCAACTTCAGCATCACCGACAGCACGGGCGCGATCGCCGTGTACGGCTACGCCCTGGGCGGTTCGGTCGTCAGCGCGAAGGTCGGCCGTATCACGCCTGCGCCGCTGACCGCGCAGATTATCGGCAATCCGACCAAGACCTACGACGGCACCACCACGGCCACGCTCGGCTCAGGCAACTACGAGGTCGACGGCTTCGTCGGTGGGCAAGGCGTCACCGTGAAGCAGCCCAGTTCGATCGCCTATGCCGGCTCCGACGCGGGCAGCGTAGCGCTCAACGCCACGTTCTCGGTAACCAACTTCACCGCCAACGGCGGCACCAACCTGGCGAACTACATCCTGCCGACGGTCGCCACCGGCATGGGCACGATCAACCGGGCGCCGCTGTTGATCAGCGGGTTGCTGGCCAGTAACAAGATCTACGACGGCACGACGAGCGACATGATCCTTCTCGGCGGCGCCAAGCTGTTCGGTGTGATCCAGCCGGACAGTGGCCATGTGGAGCTCGACACCACCGGCATCTTCGGCAACTTCGCCGGACCCAACGTCGCCAATGGTATCGGCGTGACAGTCGGCGGTTATGCGTTGACCGGTGACAAGGCGAGCAACTACGTCCTGCAGGCACCGACCGGCCTGAGCGCGAATATCACACCCAAGACGCTGACCATCGACCAGGTCACCGCCAACGACAAGATTTACGACAACACCAAAACCGCCACGCTGAACACGGGCGCCGCCACGCTGGACGGCACGGTGGGCAGCGACAACGTGACGCTCAACACGGCCGGTGCCACCGCCACGTTCGGCCAGACCGACGTCGGCAGCGGCCTTGCCGTGACTGCCAGCGGTTTCTCGCTGGCGGGAACAGCCGCTGGCAACTACATGCTGGCCGCGCCCGTGCTGACGGCCAGCATCACGCCGCARCTGCTGACCATCGTCATGACCGGCAATCCGACCAAGACCTATGACGGCACGAATGCCGTCACGCTGGGTGGCGGCAACTTCTCCATCAGCGGGTTTGTCTCCGGGCAGGGCGGCACGGTGGGCCAGAGTTCGGCCACCTATGCCACCGCCAATGCCGGCAATGGCATCGATGTCACCGCCACCCTGCAGCCGTCGGACTTCGTGCCGGTCGGTGGCACCTCGATGTCCAACTACACGTTCGCACGGACCGTGACCGGCCTTGGCCTGGGCGTGATCAACCCGCTGCAGTTGACCGGCCAGATCGTCGGTAACCCGACCAAGGTGTATGACGGCAACACCAACGCCGCCCTGGCGGCGTCGAACCTGCAGGTGCTTGGCCTGCTGTCGGGCCAGAGCATCACTGCCAGCTTCAGCGGCACGGTGCCGGGCCAGTACGACAATCCAAACGCAGGCGCGCGCGGTGCCACCGCGGGAGTACTTCCCGGCGCGGACTTCACGGCCGGTAGCGGCACGCTGCTGAGCAACTACATCCTGCCGACCAGTTACCTGGGCTCGGGTTCGATCACGCCGGCGCCGCTGACCGGTGCCTTCACCGTGCTCAACGTCGGCATTGTCAACGCGAGCAAGGTCTACGACGGCAACTTCAACATCGGCTTGCTGCCGGCCAACTTCACTCTGAGCGGGTGGGTCGGCAGTGACAGTGGCGTGGTATCGCACACGATCAATGGCACCTTCGGCCAGAAGAACGTGGGCACGGACCTTCCGCTATCGGCCGAGCTCTCCACGGCCGATCTGACGCCCGGTGGCAGCACCAACCTCTCGAACTACGCCATCAACACACCGGTGCTGGGCATCGGCAACATCACGCCGGCACAGTTGACAGTATCGATCGTGGGCAATCCGACCAAGACCTATAACGGAAGCATCGATGCCGCGCTGGCCTCGGGCAACTTCAGTGTCGGCGGCTGGGTCTCGGGCGAGAGCGGCACGATCAATCCCAGCGCGACCGCCAGCTACGACAGCGCCAATGCGAGCGCGCTCAACGGCCGTACCATCAGCGCAACGCTGACGCCGGGTAATTATGTCCTCGGCAACGGCACGCTGCTTTCCAACTACAACGTCGATCTGGTCGCCACCGGCACGGGCACGATCAACCGCGCGCCGCTTTTCGTCACCGGCGTGTTCGCGACGAACAAGACCTACGACACGACCGCGGCCGACACGCTCAACGTGACAAGGGCCGGCCTCGCCGGTCTGGTGGATACCGACGCCGGTAACGCCTCCAGGGTCGCGCTGAACCTGTCCGGTGTGACCGGCAGCTTCAGCCAGAGCAATGTGGGCAATGGCCTGACGGTCACAGCAGCCGGCTTCGGTATCACCGGCAGCGAGGCGGCGAACTATATCCTGCAGCCGGTCGCCGGCCTGATCGCCAACATCACCCGCGCCACGCTCACGCTCGGCGGTGTGACGGCTAACGACAAGACGTACGACGGCAATGCCAGTGCGACGCTTACGATCGCGGGCAATGCGGCGCTGAACGGCATTTTTGCCGGTGACACCGTGGGCTTCGACGGAGGTAGCGCATCGGGCCAGTTCGGCACGTCCAACGCCGGTAACAACCTGGGCGTCACGGTCGGCGGGTTTACCCTGAACGGCGGCAGCGCCGGTAACTATCAGTTGCAGCAGCCGACCGGCCTGACCGCGACGATCAACCCCAAGCAGCTGACCGCGGTCATCACGGGCAGCCCGACCAAGGTCTACGACGGCACCGATTCGGCCACGCTGATTGCGACCGATTACGACCTGCAGGGCTTCGTGGGCACGCAGGGCGCTTCCATCCCGCAATCGGCTACCGCCAACTACGTCACGAAGAATGTCGGCACCGGCCTGGGCGTCGCATCCACCCTGGTGACCTCCGACTTCGTCGCCAACGCGGGGACTGATCTTTCCAACTACATCCTGCCGACCACGGGCGCGGGCAACAATGGCGTGATCCAGTCGAAGGTGATCGACCTTACCGGCACGCGCGTGTACGACGGCACCGCGACGGCCAACAGCTCGCTGTTCGGCGTCCTGCAGGGTGTGAACGGCGAGACCCTCGGCGTCACGGGCAGCGGTACGCTGGTCGACAAGAACGTGGGTGACGAGAAGTCGTTCCTCGCCATGGGCAGCCTCGCACTCGCCAACGGGGGTAACGGCGGCCTGGCCAGCAACTACACGCTGGTCGGCGGCATCGACTGGGTGACGATTACCCCGAAGGCGCTGACCGCCGATTTTCTCGCCAATGACAAGACTTACGACGCCAACACTGCCGCGACACTGACCGGTCCGGCCACGCTCGATGGCCTGGTCGGCGGCGATCTCGTCACGCTGAACAATCCGACCGCCGCGCATTTCTCGGACAAGAACGCCGGGTCGGGCAAGACGGTGACGGGTGACATGTCGATCACCGGCGATGATGCCGGTAACTACACCTTCACCCAGGGCACGACGACGGCGTCGATCGACCCGCTGCACATCACGGTCGCCGCAACGGGCAAGGACAAGCAGTACGACGCAACCACGGCCGATCCGGGTGCCACGGTACACAGCGGCGGTGTGATTTCCGGCGACACCGTCGCGTTCGGCTTCAACCAGGCCACGTTCGGCGACAAGAACGTCGGCAACAACAAGACCGTGACGGTAACCGGTGTCACCAGCGGCGGCACCGATGGCGGCAATTACGTGGTCGACAACACCACGGTGACGACCACGGCGAACATCACGCAGCGCGTCATCAACCTGAGCGGGACGCGCATCTACGACGGCACGACCGATGCCGATGCCAGCCTGCTTTCCTCCGGCGGTGTGCTGTCGACGGGTTTCGCAGGCGAGACGCTGACCCTCGCGGGTATCGGCGTGACCGACAAGAACGTCGGCAACAACAAGGTTTTCACCCTCGGCACGCTCAATCTCGGCGACGGCGGAAACGGTGGCCTTTCCAGCAACTACACGCTGGTCGGCGGTACGGACAGGATCACCATCACGCCTCGCGCGCTGACCTCCACGTTCGACGCCAACGACAAGACCTATGACGGTACGACAGCTGCCACGCTGGCCAATGCGGCACTCGTCCTGGCCGGCGGCTCGCTGACGAGTGGCCTGATTGCAGGCGACCAGGTCTCACTGACCAATCCGACCGTGGGAACGTTCGACAACAAGAACGTCGGCGTTGGCAAGACCGTCACCGGCAACATGAATATCGCCGGGGGTGACGCCGGCAACTACACCTTCACCAACGGGACTGCGTTGGCTGATATCGCCAAGTTCGCCCTGACGGTGGGCGCGCAGGGTAAGGACAAGGTGTACGACGGTACGACCAGCGAYCCTGGCCTCAAGCTGACCAGCAATGCGATCGCCGGTGACAACATCACCCTTGGCGACACGTCCGTCGCGTTCACCGACAAGAACGTGGGTAACGGCAAGACGATCAATGTCGGTGGTATCTCCGTAAGCGGCGGTGACGCGGGTAACTACGACCTGCAGAACACCACGACCACCGCCACGGCGAACATCACGCCCTTCGTGATCAACCTGCACAGCAGCCGCGTGTACAACGGCCAGACCGATGTCAGCTCGCTACTGTTCGGCAGTGGCGTGGTCAACGGCACGAACGGTGAGACGCTCACGCTTAGCGGCACCTCCAACGTTGCCAACAAGAATGTCGGGGTGAACAAGGGCTTCAACGGCGTCGGCGACATGGCCCTGGGCGACCTCGCCGGCTCCCTGGCCAGCAACTACGTGATCGGCACGTCCACGCTGGACATCACGCCGCTGGCGATCACCGGCGCGATCACGGCCGATGGCAAGATCTACGATGCCACCACCGCAGCTACCACTCATGGCGTGCTCACCGGCGTCATTGGCAGCGATGTCGTCGCCTTTAATACATCCGGCCTGTTCGATACCAAGAATGTCGGTACCGGCAAGACCGTTACCGTAAACGGTGCGCTTTCCGGCGGCGATGCCGGTAACTACACCTTCACGGCCAATGCCACGACGACGGCCGATGTCACCCCACGGACGATCGTCGTGGGTGCCACCGCCGACAACAAGGTCTACAACGGGAACGACGCCGCCGTGGCCACCCTGGCCAGCAGCGGCATTCTTGGCACCGATACGGTGAACTTCACCGGCAATCCGGCCACCTTCAGCGACAAGAACGTCGCCAACGGCAAGACCGTCACCGTCAACGGCATCACGGCGACCGGCACGGACGCCGGCAACTACGTGTTCAACACCGTTGCGCAGGCCCTGGCCAACATCACACCGCTGGCGATCACGCTCGATCTCACGGCGCAGGACAAGATCTACGACGGCACCACCGCGGCCGTCACAACCCTGGGTAGCGCAGGCGTCCTGGGTACCGATACGGTCGTATTCAGCGGTGACCCAGCGACCTTCAGCGACAAGAACGTCGCCAATGGCAAGACGGTCACCGAGAACCATATCGTGGCCAGCGGCGCCGACGCGGGGAACTACTCCTTCGTCAACACCGCGACGACCACCGCCAACATCACGCCGCTGACCATCGTCGTCGGCGCCACCGCCGACAACAAGGTCTACGATGCCAACACGACCGCCAACGCCCAGGTAGGCAGCAGCGGCGTGCTGACGGGAGACACGGTGGACTTCGCCGCGGGCTCGGCCAACTTCGTCGACAAGAACGTGGCGAACGGCAAGCAGGTCGACGTCAACGGCATCACCGCCTCGGGCGCCGACGCAGGAAACTACCTGTTCAACACCGCGGCGCAGACGACGGCGAACATTACCCCGTTGAACATCGTGGTCGGTGCCAGCGCGAGCAACAAGGTCTACGACGGCAATAACTCGGCGGTGGCAACGCTCGGTAGTACCGGCATCCTCGGTACCGATACGGTGAACTTCACCGGCAATCCGGCCACCTTCAGTGACAAGAACGTCGCCAACGGCAAGACCGTCACGGTCGGCGGTATCGTCGGCAGCGGCACCGATGCCGGCAACTACACCTTCAACAACGTCGCGCAGACCACCGCCAACATCACGCCGCTGGCGATCGTCGGTAGCATCGTCGCGGGTAGCAAGACCTACGACGGAAACACCAGTGCGCAGACCAGCGGCACGCTGGCCGGCGTGATCGGTGGTGACCAGCTCGGCGTGAGCAGCAGTGGCAGCTTCGCGGACAAGAACGCCGGTAACGGAAAGACGGTGAACGTGGCTGGCGTACTCACCGGCGCGGATGCGGGCAACTACACTTTGACCACCAATGCCACCACGACAGCCGACGTGTACAAGGTCGTGCTGAACCTCGATGGCACGCGTGTCTACGACGGCGGTACGGCGGCCTCGTCCGGCATGTTCGGCAGCGCGGGCGTGATCGCCGGTGTGGCCGGCGAGAGCCTGATTCTCAGCGGCCAGGGCGTGCTGGCCAGCAAGAACGTGGCGACGAATCGTCCGTTGGCGGGTCTCGGCTCGCTGGCGCTGAACGACGACGGTGCGGGTCTCGCTTCCAACTACACCCTCGTCGGCGGAAACCATATCGCGACGGTGACGCCGTTGGGCATAAGCGTCGGCATCACGGCGGACGACAAGGTCTACGACGGCAATACGGGCGCCGCGACGCACGGTGTGCTCAACGGCGTGCTCGGCGGGGACCAGGTGAGCCTCGCGACCCATGGCACCTTCAGCGACAAGAATGCGGCCAATGGCAAGACGGTGAACGTCGACGGCACGATCGCCGGTGGCGATGCGGGCAACTACACCCTCGTCGTCAATCCCACCACCACGGCCAGCATCACCAAGCGCCCGGTCATCGTGGACGCACAGGGTACGGACAAGTTCTTCGACGGCAACACGACGGATCGCGCCACGCTGTCGAGCAACGGCATCCTTCCTGGCGACGTGATCGCCTTCGGCGCAGCGACTGCGCTGTTCGGCGACCCGGCGGTGGGCCGCGGCAAGGCCGTCTCGGTCGATGGCATCTATGCCACGGGCGCCGATGCCGGTAACTACGCGTTCAACACCTCGGCGCAGACCACCGCCAACATCAACCAGAGCTCGTCGCAGGGTGCATCGGCCATCGCGTTGACGCAGCTCGACGCGGTGCTGGGCCCGGACGTCATCGCGACGCCTTACGGTGTCGCCTCGAACGTGACCGTCGGCCCGTTCTCGGGTAACCACAAGAAGACCCGCCAGCCGATCGAGAAGAACATCCAGCGCGCGGACTTCGTGCCCGGCCTCTCCTTTCAGGTCGTCGATGGCGGCGTGCGGCTCCCGGCGGACGCGATGCAGTGACGCATCGCACCGTCGCGCATGACCTCATTCACTCTTTCGTATCGGCTTCCTGATGACCATGGCAAATCTTCCCAAGCGCGCCGCGAACCTTCTTGGCGCATGCATCCTCCTCGCACTGACCGCCACGGCCACGGCACAGGTGCGCCCGCCACAGAGCGGTGACCTGCTTCGCCAGGTGCCGGTGGCACCGCAGCCGAAGAAGGCCGACGACACGGGGCTCAAGGTCGTACCGCAGGCCGCGGCCGACCAGGGCGACAGCGCGCCGTTCCATGTCACGACCATCCAGATCACGGGTGCGACCCTGATTCCCGTCGAGACCCTGCACGCACTGGTCGCGTCGGGCGAGGGCAGGGACATCACGTTGCGCGAGCTCAATGCGCTCGCCGACCGGATCACCGCCGAGTATCGCGCCGAGGGTTACCCGCTGACACTCGCTTACGTGCCCGCCCAGACGCTCAGCGGCGGTACGGTACGCATCGCCGTGCAGGAAGCGCGCCTGGGCAAGGTGGTGCTCGAGAATCACAGCGTCACGCACGACGGCCCCCTGAAGGCGACGCTGGATCCGCTCACGAGTGGCGCGCCGATCACCTCGCACGGCTTCGATCGCAGCTTGCTCCTGCTGGGTGACATTCCGGGCGTGATGGAAACCTCGGCGCTTCGCCCGGGCGACGAGCCGGGCACCTCGGACCTCGCCGTACGCACGGACGACCGTCCGCGTTACACGGGCTTGGTCGCGCTCGACGACTACGGTAACCAGTACACCGGCCGCGCGCGGCTGACGGGTACGTTCAACGTCAACGGCCTGCTGCACCAGGGCGACCTGCTCGATGCGACCGCGCTCTCGGCGGGTTCGAACATGAACTACGGTCGCCTCGGTTATCGCTATCTCCTCAACGGCGAAGGCACGGTGGTCGGTGCTTCCGTTTCATCGCTCGACTACAAGCTCAAGGGCGACCTTCGCGTGCTCGACGCACACGGCACGGCACAGGTTGCCAGCCTGTTCGTCAGCCAGCCGATCATCCGCTCCACCGACGGCAACCTCTACGGCCAGCTCGGTTACGACCGCCGTCATCTCAACGATTCGATCGACATCGTCGGCGTGCGGACGTTGCGTCACACCTACGGCTGGACCGCGACACTGGCCGGCGACCAGCGCGATGCGCATGGCGTGACCAACTTCAATGTCGCCGCGACCTACGGCCTGCTCGGTTTCGATGACGCCTTCGCGCAGTTCATCGATGCGATCAGTGCGCAGACCCGGGGCCACTACCTGAAGTACACCGTCTCGGTGGCGCGCCTGCAGCAGCTGTCGGAGAACAATGCGATCTACCTCGGTTTCCAGGGCCAGTGGGCGAACAAGAACCTCGACACGGCCGAGCAGTTCTACCTGGGCGGTGCCAACAACGTTCGCGGTTACGACACCGGCGTGCTGGCCGGCTCCCAGGGGCAGATGGTCAACCTCGAGTTCCGTCGCAGCCTGCACCTGGGTCTTCCCGGCACCTGGACGGCGCTGGCTTTCGCCGATGCCGGCCGCGTGAACCTCTACAAGGATCGCTTCGCACCGGGTACGAACAGCGCGCACATGCAGGACGTCGGCCTGGGCATGCGTTGGCAGGGCGACGACCAGTGGTCGTTGAGCGCCGATGTTTCGCATCCGATCGGCGTGCGCCCGGCGCTGGCCGGCGAGGCGCACGATACACGCGCCTGGGTGCAGATTCAGAAAGGCTTCTGATCGAGATCGTCGTCCCGCTTTCGTGGGAGCCGACTCATCGGCGATCCCGCGGCAGCGGGCCAGGGTGCCGCGAGTACCCATTCGCCGATGAATCGGCTCCTACATGGATTTTGGTTTTGGGGAGGGTCGGATCATCAACCCGGCCGCGATGGCCGATAGCACCGCCAGCCCCGCCGAAAGCAACATCACCCGCCGGAACCCCGCGACGAATGCCGCATCGATAGCGTGCCGCGCTGCGTCGTTCGTCACCGCGATGCCGGCCAGCTTCGCCTTTTGCGCCATCACGCTCTGCACCACGTCCGCGGGTATGCCCGAAGCAAGGCCTTCCTGGAGTGCCGCGTCGAAGCCCTGCGTCAGCACGATGCCGAACACCGCGATAGCCAGCAGGCCAGCTACGCGCGACACCGCGTTATTCACCCCCGACGCCGTGCCGGCAAGCTCCGGATTCAAGGCATTCATCACCGTGGTCGTCAGCGGCGCGATGGTGATGCTCATGCCGAGACCCAGCACGCAGGCGGCCGGAAAAAAGGTGGTCCAGTAAGAACCGCCGACGCCAGGCAACGCATAGAGCGCAAAGCCCGCGCCGGCAAGGGTGGGCCCGACGATCAACGGGAGGCGCGCACCGACCACGTCGACCAGCCGACCGGTCCATCGCGACAGCGCGAACATGATCACGATGAAGGGCAGCAGGGAGGCACCCGCCCCCGTCGCACCGTAGCCCTGTACCTGGATGAGGTTGAGCGGAACAAAGAACAGGCTGCCGCCGAGCGAGGCATAGAGCAGCAGGGTGAGCACGTTCGCGCCGGCGAAGTCGCGATCACGAAAGAGGCCCAGGGGCAGCATAGGCGCGGCGATGCGCATCTCCACCACGACGAAGATCGCCAGCCCCGCGACGCCGACGACAGCGGACGTCAGTACGGCAGGCGAGACCCAACCGTGCAGAGGTGCTTCGATGAGCGCGTAGATGACGCCGGCCAGCCCGATCGTCGCGAGCACGGCGCCCACGATGTCGATGTGACCGGCATCGACCCCCTTGCTTTCCGGTACCCGCCAGTAACAGATCGCGATGAGCACGATGCCCAAAGGCAGATTCACCAGAAAGGCCCAATGCCAGGACACATGCTCGACGAGGAAGCCGCCTAGCACGGGTCCGATCGCTGCCGTGATGCCACTGAATGCCGACCATGTGCCGATGGCGGCGCCGCGACGCTCTTTCGGAAAGGCCGAGGTGATCAGCGAGAGGCTGCCCGGAATGAGCAAGGCGGCGCCAAAGCCTTGCAGCGCGCGCATGCCGATCAACCACGTCATGCTTTCGGACGCGGCGCAGCCCAGCGACGCGAGGGTGAAAACCACCGCGCCGATGACAAAGACCCGGCGCCGTCCATAGTGGTCCCCCAGCACGCCTCCGACCAGCAACAGGGCCGAGAGCAGCAGCGCGTAACTTTCCATCACCCACTGCGCGTCCGCCGTCGTCGCATTCATGGCCCGCTGAATGGCCGGCAGGGCGACGTTGACGATCGTGCCGTCGACGAAGGCCATTCCCGAGCCGACGACCGCGGCGACCAGGGTCCAACGTCGTGCGGCTTCGCTTTCGGGAGGAGTCATCGCCACAGCGTAGCGCGACCATGAGCCCGCCGCCTTGAACGTTGCTTTGACGGCAGTGGTGGTCTGCTGGGCGTTCGGAATGCGGAGCCCCTCATGAAAGAGCGCGACCCCTACGACGAACCGACCACCGGATCCGGCGATCCCGGCCACGCCGAGGGTCCCAAGCCGGTCGAGCCGGTCAATACCGGTTCGGGCGACCCGCAGCACAAGGCCGAGCAGGCTGACTGACACCGGGCCTGCCCGATCGTCCCAACGAAGGAGGTCACCATGTCAGGCAGCTTCCAGCGCATCACGCCCTTCCTCTGGTTCGATACCCAGGCCGAGGAAGCCGCGAACTACTATGTCTCGATCTTCCCGAATTCACGGGTTACGAGCATCACCCGATACACGAAAGAGTCGTCCGAGGCCTCCGGTCGACCGGTGGATTCGGTCATGACGGCGGCCTTCGAGCTGGACGGCCAGCAGGTCACGGCGCTCAACGGCGGGCCGCATTTCACGTTCAACGAAGCGTTGTCGCTGGTCGTGCGCTGCCACGACCAGGCCGAGATCGACCATTACTGGAGCAAGCTTTCTGCCGGCGGCGATCCGAGCGCCCAGGCCTGCGGCTGGCTCAAGGACAAGTACGGCCTGTCCTGGCAGATCGTGCCGGACGACATTGAGGCGCTGGTGCAGAGCCCCGGCTCGGTCGCCGCCCTCATGCAGATGAAGAAGATCGACATCGCGGCGATGAAGGCGGCGGCCTGAGCCGTTCGCGTTACGCCTGCTTCCAGGCGGCCGCGGTCTCGCGTGCGAAGTCGCGGTAGTTCCGCGGTGCGCGGCCGAGCAGCGAGGTCATGATGTCGGTGGCGGAGGCTTTGGCCAGCATGCCTTCGGACTGGAAGCGGGCGAGCATCAGGCGCAGGTCGTACGCGGCCCACGACGGTGCGTTGCGGGCAATCGCCGCCTCGGCGACATCGAGATCGTCGCCACCATAAGCGACGGGACGGCCCAGCGTGTCGCTCCAGATGCGTGCAGCCGACTCACCGGTGAGTGCATCCGGTCCCGCCAGTTCGATGACCTCGCGCGGCAGTGCCCCCGGCGACCGCTCACGACGCAGCAAGGCCGCGGCGGCGATATCCGCGATATCGCGGATGTCCACCATCGACACGCCGACCTGACCGAGCGCCATCGGATAGACGCCATGCTCGGTGAGTGGCACCTGCAGGCTCGCATCGTTCTGCATGAAGTAGGACGGGCGCAGCACCGTCACCGGCAGGTCGTACTGCTCGATGGCGCGCTCGATCGTGTACTTGCCGGCGAAGTGCGGTACGTCGGCGAAGCGGTCGCCATTGAGGACCGAGAGGTAGACGATGCGGCGGATGCCGGCATCACGGGCGAGTCCCAGGGTCGCCAAGCCTTGCGTCAGTTCATCGGCGGTGACGGCATTGAGCAGGAAGAGGGTATCGACGCCCTCGAGTGCGGCGCGCACCGAGGGGATGTCGGTGAGGTCGCCGCCCACGGCACGAACGCCCTTGGGTGCCTTCAGCGTGTCCGGGCTGCGGGTGAGGGCGCGCACATCGGCGCCTGCTTCGGCCAGTCGCGCGGTGACGGCGGAGCCGATGTTGCCTGTGGCGCCAGTAACGAGAATGCTCATGATCAGTGGCCTTGTGTGGGTGGATGAGACAAAGATTGGGCGTTCCATCGGGGGGACGAAAGCCGCAGAATCGGGACACCTCGTCTCATCGGTGGAACGACCATGGACCTCCTCGCTCTCGCGGATTTCGATGCCGTCGCGCTTCACGGCGGCTTCGGAGCGGCCAGCCGCGTCACGGCGCGCCCCAAGGCCACGCTCTCGCGGCATGTCCGTGAACTCGAGGACGCGCTCGGCGTACGCCTGATCGAGCGTGGCGCCCGCCCGTTCCGGCTGACCGAGGAAGGCGCGACCCTGCACGCCGAGGCCCACGCGATGCTCGGCCGCATCGAGGATGTGGCCGAGGGACTGGTCGCCCGTGCTGGCGCTCCGCAGGGCGCGCTTCGCGTCAGCGCCCCGGTGCTCTTCGCGCACCGGGGCCTGGGACGTCTCGCCGCCCGTTTCGCCATGAACTTTCCGGCCGTGCACCTCGAGGTGGTGGTGGACGACCGCTTCGTCGATCCGCTCAAGGAGGGCTTCGATGTCGTGATTCGTGCAAACCCCGCGCCTTCGACCGAGCTCGCTGGCCGATGCTTTCTTCGCGACCGGCTCGTGGTTGCCGCGGCGCCATCGCTTGCCGAACCTGCCGATGGCGGCTCTTTTCCGGCGATCGTGCTCGGCGGCAGTCAACTGTCGGCATGGCGGCTGGGCACCGAAGGCCGGACGAAGACGATGCTGCCGCGCGAGGTGGTTCGTCTTTCCTCCATGGCCCTGGTGTATGACGCGGTGCGTGAAGGTGCCGGTGCGGCCATGATGCCGGCCTCACTCATTCGCAACGACATCGCCGCCGGCACGCTGGCATCGTGGGGCGAGGTGGACGGTCGCTCCATCGAAGTGTGGGCGCTGTATCCGCCGCAGCGTCACGTGTCCGGCAAGGTGTCGGCCTTCGTGAACATGCTCGTCGAACACTTCCACGGCGGATCGCCAGCGCATTTCGACACGCTCTGACGGGGCAGTCGTGGCTCTGTATGATGGCCGCGCGGTGATTCATCACGCGGAAACAGGGGCGGGGCATTGGAAGACGTACAGATCTGGCTGGGCCTGAACGGGCAACGATTCGGGCCGTATGCGCTGGCGCTCGTTCAGCGCTGGCATCAGCAGGGCATGCTCGACAACGGCAGCCTGTGCTGGCGTGAGGGGATGAGCGAATGGTCGCCGCTGGAGACATTCCTGCGCGAGAACGTTGCCGCCGCGTCCTTCAACGAGCCTCCCTCGTTCGAGGTACCTCCGCCGGGCCTCGCGCCTCGCGCCTCCGTCGTCGTCGCCGTCGCGGCACGCGATACCGCTCCCGTCGCTCCCTCGCTTCACTGGGGCCTGGTCTTCCTGTTCGGTGTGCTGACGCTGGGCATCTTCATCCTGGTCTGGATGTTCATCCAGTCGACGTGGGTGAAGAAGATCGATCCGGCCAGCCGCGCGACGACGTACCTTGCCATCGGCCTGGTCGTCGGCCTCAGCGGCGCCTTCGCGGGCCCCGACTCGCAGCTGTACTACGTCTTACAGCTGATCGATGTCGCTTTCGTCGTGATCGGCTACTTCTCGATGTCCGCATCGCTGAAGCGCTTCGGCATCGAACGGGGGCTGCCCATGGCGATCGGTGGCATCACGCTGTTCTTCTTCACTACCTTCTACCTGCAAGGCCAGCTGACCCGCATCGCCAACTGGCAGCGCACGGGCCTGGTCGAAGAGGCGCCGAAAAGCATCTTCTGGACGCTCTATGCCGTCGTGTTCGTCTTGTTCGCCATGGTGGCTGTCGTCGCGTTGCAAATGTTCCACTGAGTTCACGGAACGCATCGCTGCCGTTTGACAGGCGCGACGCTGGCAGCGAAAGTCGGTCGTCATCCCATGTGGAGCGCGGCCGTTGAATCGACGTGAGTTCGCCAAGGCACTGGCCGTGGCCAGTGTCATCGGAAGTGGATCGTGGTACGCATCGCGGGCCGACGCAGCCTCGGCAGGAGCGATCGCCACGACGGCAGGCAAGCATGTCGCCGTGGATCCGCAACGGATGCAGACGCTGCAGCAGGCCTTCCTCGACCTGCGCTTCGGCATGTTCATCCACTTGAACATGGCCACGTTCGAGGAGCGCGAATGGGGCGACCCCGCGCTGTCGCCCAAACTGTTCGATCCGAAGCACCTCGACACCGACCAGTGGGCGCGGGCGGCGAAGTCGGCGAACATGGGCTACGCGTGCTTCACCACCAAGCATCACGACGGCTTCTGCCTGTGGCCGACGAAAACCGGCAGTGCCAACGTCATGCAGTCGTCGTACCCGCATGACGTGGTGCGCCGCTACGTGGACTCCTTCCGCAAGGCGGGCCTCAAGGTTTGCCTATACTTTTCCATCCTCGACCTGCGTGCCGATATCCGCGCACGCACGGTGACGCCGGAGAAGATCGCGCTGATCAAGGCGCAGCTCACCGAGATCCTTACCCAGTACGGCCCGCTCACGGCGCTCATCCTCGATGGCTGGAACGCWTCGTGGTCGCGCATTTCCTACGCCGAGCTGCCTTACCGTGACATCTACGATCTGGTGAAGACGCTACAGCCCGATTGCCTGGTCACCGACCACAACGCGGGCAGCTACCCGGGTACGGCCCTCTACTACACGGACATCAAGCAGTACGAACAACACGCGGGCCAGAAGATTCCGCCGAACAGCCCCGTTCCCTCACAATCGGGCACGACATTGCAGAGCGACTGGTTCTGGAAGAAGGCGTATCCGACCTCGGAACTCGCTTCGGCGAAGACCATCGTCGACGAGTGGCTTGTCCCGTTCAACGACAACCACTGCAACCTCATCCTCAACGTCGCGCCCAACCGCGATGGCCGCTTCGACGACAACGCGGTGGCCCGCCTCGCCGAGATCGGCCAGTTGTGGAAAAACACGGGTCCGGCGCCGAAGATCGGCCGCTCGGTGACGATCACCACGCCGGATCTCGCCGCCGGCAAGCCCGCCTGGGCCAGTGCCAGCGATGAGGCCGTCGGCCCCGACCAGGCATTTGACGACAACTTCCGCAGCTACTGGCTGGCCGACCGCGGCAAGACCGACGCCTGGATCGAAGTGCGTTTCGAGCAGCCGGTGGCATTCAATACGTTGTGCATCGTCGAAGCGGTGGGCGCGGAGGGATACGGCGAGACGAGTCGCATCGCCAGCTACAAAGTTGAAGTGGAGCGCGATGGTGCGTGGGTCGCGCTGGTGTCGGGTGAGAAGCCCTCGCACTACCAGTTCCATGAGGTGCCTCGGACCACGGCCAGCCAGGTGAGGTTGAGTGTGACCGGGCAGCAGCCAGGTATTACCGAGTTCGGCATTTACGATGAACCGCGCGGGTGAGGTGGCATGGTCACGCCCTTTGAAACCAACGGCTTGCCACCATATCGGTACTCTGAGGCTAGCCGCCGGGAGGTGACCCATGGCAACCGGATGGGCGGGCGATACCGCCGTGCAGGACCAGATCGACGCGACCATCGAGGACGCGGTGAAGCGAGCGCGCAGCCACCTGCCGAAGGGGCCGAGCCTCGAGCGTTGCGAGGAATGCGACAAGCCCATTCCCGAAGCACGCCGCAAGGCGGTGCCCGGCGTGCGGCTGTGTGTCGCCTGCCAGGAACAGGCCGATCGCGATAACGCCAGTTTCAGCGGCTACAACCGCCGCGGCAGCAAAGACAGCCAGCTGCGCTGAAACCTCTAGACTATGCCGTTCCCCACACCTGCACGGACGACCCGCGCGATGCTCGAACATGTGATCCTCGCCCGCCACGGTGAGACGGAATGGAATATCGCGGGCCGCGCGCAAGGGCGGGCCGATAGTCCACTCACCGCCGCAGGCATCGAGCAGGCGCAGGCTCTGGGTCGCAACCTCGCCGCACAGGGCGTTGAGCACATCGTCTCGTCGACACTCGGTCGCGCATTGCATACCGCCGAAGTCGTTGCGGAGATCATCGGCTGCGAAGTCAGCGTCGACGAACGCTTCGTCGAGCGCGCCTTTGGTGAACTCGAAGGCCGTTTCGTCGCGGAGGCGCTCGTTGAGAACGCGCAATGGGCAGAGGTGGTTCGCGGTCACGATCCGCTCGCTGCCGCCGGCGGCAGCGAATCGTTGAGCGATGTCGCACAACGCGCACTGCCGGCCCTCGAGGCCCTCCATGTGCTGCCTTATCGCCGCGTCGCCGTCATCACGCATGGTCATTGCCTGACGGCGCTCCTCGGCGCACTGCGCGGCGGCGGCGACTACGCGAGCTATCGCCATGGCAACTGCGCGTACACCCCGCTTACCGTCGCTAGTGAGGCCTATGTGGTCGACCGCTGGAACGTCGACAGCCAGGTGCTCGTCGGCGCCTGATTGCCGCGGCGGACGACGACGCGTAACGTCGCTTGTAATAAAAGCGAAATAACTGATTGCAAACGGTTTTTCTAAAGTATTGTCGCGCTCGGCCGTTACCCCTCGCAGTTCCCCGGCCCTCCGATGACGATGCCTATGAACACCCCTACCGGCGGTCGCGAACCGTCGCTGATCGAGCAGGCCCTGGCGGGAGACTCGCTGACGGCGGTTTTCCAGCCGGTGATTCGTGTGGATACGGGTGAAGTGGTGGCGCACGAAGGGCTGATTCGTTCGTCCTTGCCTCACTTCAACCTCACCCCGCCGGACCTGCTTGACCTTGCGCGCGCGCGCGGGCGCCTCGGCGAGTTCGAGCTCGCGGCGGCGCATTGCGTCGCCACGAGCTTTGCGGCGCGTGCGCTCACCGGTCGCCTGCTCGTGAATCTCAGTGCCCAGGCGATCATGCAGGACGGCGTACGTGCCGAGGACGTGCTCGAAGCACTCTCCATTCCGGGCTTCGACCTGGGCAGGGTAACGATCGAAATCACCGAACGCGACATCGTCGATAACCCGGCGAGGCTGGCCCACGCGCTCGGCTTCCTGCGCGCACGCGGCATTCGCGTCGCGCTGGATGACTTCGGTAACGGGCATTCGAACTTCGAGATGTGGAACGAGGTGCATCCGGAAATCGTCAAGATCGACCGCTACCTCATCAACGGCCTGGCACACAGCGTCGAGCGCCTCGCCATTGTGCGTGCCCTGATCTCGGTGGCTGAAACGCTGGGCGCGGAGCTGGTGGGTGAAGGTGTCGAGGAAGAAGCGGACCTTCTCATGCTTCGTGAGCTCGGCATTCCCTATGCGCAGGGCTTCCTGATAGCGCGGCCGTCCCCCGGCTCGACCATCGAGGCACCGGCGAACGTTATCGCTGCGCTGTCCGTCACCCACGTGCCGGTCCCGCCGCGGCCGCGCGGTCCGGTGTCGGCACGGCCGTTCACAGCCGGCCACATGCTGATCGATGCACCGTGTGTTTCGCCGACGCAATCAAACGAAGACGTGGTGGATCTGTTCGCGGCCCATCCGCGTTTGCATGCCGTCGCGGTGGTCGAGGAAGGACTCCCCGTCGGCATCGTCAACCGGCGCACGTTTACCGAGCGCATGGCGCAGCCGTTTGCGCGCGAGCTGTTCGGGCGCAAGCCATGCACAAGCTTCATGCATCCGGAGCCACTGCTCTGCGACGAAGAGATGTCGTTGCAAAGCATGGCCGATATCCTGCGCGGTGAAGACCAGCGATACCTGAGCGACGGCTTCATCATTACCTCGCACGGGCGCTATCTCGGGCTGGGCACCGGCGAAGCGCTGGTGCGCCGTGTCACCGAAATTCGCGTGGAAGCCGCACGCTATGCCAATCCGCTGACCTTTCTCCCGGGCAACCTGCCGGTCACCGAACATATCGTGCGTCTATTGCAGACAGGCCGTCCGTTCGCCGCTGCGTACTTCGACCTCGACAACTTCAAACCCTTCAACGACCAGTACGGTTACTTTCGCGGCGACGAGATGATCCGCCTCCTCGCCAGCACACTCACGGGCGACCTTCGCCAGGATGCCGACTTCGTCGGGCACATCGGTGGAGACGATTTCCTCGTCATCTTCCAGGGTGACGATTGGGTCGCACGTTGCGAAGGCATGCGCCTGCGGTTCAATGCGATGAGTGGCAACCTCTTCGATGAGGCCGATCGCGTGCGCGGGGGCATCGACAGCGAGGATCGCCACGGGCATCAGCGGTTCTTTCCGGTCACCACGGTGGCGGTCGGCGTGGCGTGCTTCGTCGATGCCTATCCGGTCGACCCGGAGACCGTGGCGAGTCTCGCGGCGTCGGCGAAGCGCGTGGCTAAAAACACGGGCACCGGGTTACACATGGTGACCTACGAAGCGCAGCTTCCTGTTGGCGTGTAACGAGATATTCAAGCCACTGAAATAAAAGCATAACCTGCAAAAAATAACGCTAAAGTTGGCGAACAGGCGGCCGACAGGGAGGCATCCCCGTCCCCCGAGTACGCCATGCGATTTCCCCGAATCCCGTTGCCTGTGCTGACGCTCCGCGCCCGTTTGTTGATGCGCATGGCTGGCACCATCCTTCTCCTTCTCGCCCTATGGATCGTCGGTGGCGTGCAGTTGCGCACCGCCGACCAGCGGCTGCAATCCGTCGTCGACGAGACGCTTGCGCCCGTGGCCGACGTCGGCCGCATCCAGAACGATTACAACGATCTGCTCGACGCCCTCGTGCATGCGACGCTCACCCGCCTGCCGTCCTCGGTCGATGATGCGGTCACCGCCATCGGCAGCGATCGCCACGACATCGACAAGCAATGGAAATCGCTGGTAGCCAGCGGTCTGGGCAAGGTGCAGAGCAAGGGAGTGRCACTCGCTGCCGAGCACCGAAAGGCGGCGGACAAGGCCGTGGATGACGTGATCGAGCTGCTCAAGGCGGAGCAGTACGATCTCGCACAACTGCAGCTGTCGAACGATGTGCAGTCCGCCGTGGGTCCGCTCAAGAGCGACTTTTCCAATCTGTTCGCGCTGGCGCTGGATGGCGGCAAGGCCGAGGCCCAGGCGCAGCATGAGGACATCCGTCGCGGTGGCATCACCTCGGCGATCCTGCTCGGTATCGCCTTGCTCCTGGCCAGCGTCGTGGACCTCGCGATCATCCGTTCGCTGGGCCGTCGGCTTCGCCAGGCATCCGGGGTCGCAGCCGCCATTGCGCGCGGCACGCTGGGCGCCCGCATCGACGTGGGACGCGGCGACGAGATCGGTAGTCTCCTGTCGTCGCTGGCGGCCATGGATACCCAGCTCGGCAACGTCGTGGTGCAGGTGCGCGATCGCGCCGACCACGTGGCCCAGGCGGCCAGCGGTATCGAGCGTGGTAACGATGCGTTGAACGACCGTACGCGCACCCAGTCAGGGCACCTGCGTTCCACCTCGGCATCGATGAACGACATGGCCAGCGCGGTGGCCGGCGGACTCAGCCATGCCAAGGCCGCGCATAGCGCCGTAGCGCAGACGCGCTCCATGACCGACGAAGGCCACCGCGTGGCGATGGACGCCATCGGCAACATGCGCGAGATCCGTCGCAGTACCGAACGCATGACCGAAGTGCTCGACGTGGTCGACCAGTTCGCCTTCCAGACCAACCTGCTCGCACTGAACGCGGCCGTTGAAGCCGCACGCGCGGGTGAGCACGGTCGCGGCTTCGCGGTGGTCGCCTCGGAAGTGCGTGATCTGGCCAAGCGCTGCGCCGCTGCGGCACGTGACATCCGCAGCCTGATCGCCGAGAGCGACGAAGCCGTCCAGGCCGGCGTGGATTCCGTCGACCGCGCGGGCGCCGTGCTCACCGGCATCGGCGAGCGTGTGAACGAGTTGTCCGGCCTGGTCGGCTCGGTCATGGACGCGACACGGAGCCAGAATGACGGCATTGCCCGCGTTAACGGCGCCATCCACGGCATCGATGAAACCACTCGCGAGAACGCGGTGCTCGTGGAGCAAGCCGCCGCAGCCAGCCGCGCCATGCGCGAAAGCGCGGAGATCCTGCGGCAGGAGGTGGCTTACTTCGTGTTAGAGGATGAGGCAGCCTGAGGGCTATATCGCCTCGCGCACGGCCTTGAGCGTCTTGTACAAGGTCGCGCGCGAAAGGCCGAGCAACTGTGTGATGTACGTTGCCGCGTGGCGAACATCGAACAGGCCTCGTTCCTCGAGCAGCGTAATGAGGGCCTCGCGGTCGACGATACCCATGCCGGTTAGCGTCGTACCCCGGTCGCTGAGGAACTGGCCGACGATGTCATTGACCTCCTCGCGCCAGTCATTGCGGAACAGTGCTGCGGGACGTGGTGCTGACTCGGCAAAGCGCAGGAAGTCCTTCGACATCGCCTGCATCGCCTCGACCATGCTCACGTCCACATTGATGCAGAGCAGGCCGATGGGTTTACGACGGCCATCGCGCAACACGGCCGTGATCGATTTCAACGACCGGCCGTCCGCGTTCCTCTTGGGGTAAGGGCCGATCACCGCCTCGTCCAGCGCGCCAAGGTCTTCCAACTCGGCCAGCGAATCGTCGCCAACCTTCCGCGGCGACATCCGATTGGCGATATGACGGATCGTCCCGCTGCCGAGGTCGTGGATCACCACCTCGGCATGCGGCTTGAACACGGTGGCTATCGCGTCGGCGACGGGGACGTAGGGGGCAAGGTAATCGACCATGCGCCGATCATCGGGGCCTTGATACGGATTGTCCAGAATGGACTTCCTGTTTTTTCAGCCGGTGTAGTCAAGGCTCGGATACCACGTGGGTCGCCGCCCCTCCGGCGTCGAATCCAGCACCGTCCACAGGGGCATGAGGTCCGGTGCGCCGCGCGGGTCTTCGCCGGGATCCGCCGAGTCACCGCCCATTTCCCCGGCCCAGAACAAGCGGATCGTGCCGTCGCGGCGGGTGAATACGTTGAACGCCGGTATATCGCCGCCATCCTTGCCGATGGCGTGATAGTCGCGACTGAAGCTGCCGTTGAGGTCCGTGTACAGCTTCAGATGCTGCCAACCACGTTCCTTCTTGAAGGCCAGTAGCTTCGATAGCGGCGAACGCGCCACCACTGCCAGCGCCACGTTCTGCTCCATGTCGCGGGCTTCGCCGTCCCACGCGCTCAGCAACGAAGTGCACATGGGGCAGGGGCGCTCGCGTTCCGGGCCGAACATGTAGCTGTAAACGACCAGGGTCTGCTTGTCGCCGAACAGTCCGGCGAGGTCGACCGGACCGTTGATGCCTTCAAACCGGTAATCGCCACGCACCTCACCACCTGGCGGCAGTGCGCGGCGCATGGCTGCGACACGCTCGATGTGCCGACGCAATTCGATCTCTTCGGCAAGCAGCGCGTTACGCGCACTGCGGTACTCGTCGCTTTCGTTCGGCATGCGGACGGTGTTGCGGCTCGCCAGTTCGCTGGCGGGCGTGAGCGGTTGGGTGCTCATGAGCATTCTCCGGAATCAGTCGCGGTCAGGTGCGCCAAGGGGAAACAGTGGCCGGTACGGGCGGGCCTCGTCGACGGCGCGGGCGAACGAGGGGCGCGCAAGCAGGCGTCGTCGATAGGCGTGCACGTGCGCGAGCACATCCGGGATCGGGTGCGTCCAGTCGGCGTAGAACAGGAACGGGGCCGCGCCGCAGTCGGCCAGGCTGAAGTGCCCGCCCGCCGCCCACTCGCGGTCGGCCATGACTTTGTCCAGCCATGCATAGGCCGTGTCCAGCATCTGCCGGCAATCGGTGACGCCGCAGGGGTCGCGCTGGCCGCCGGGGCGCAGCACGTCGAACACGATGCGCTGCTGCGGCGTCGAAATGTAGTTGTCGAAGAACCGGTCCATGGCGCGCACCTCCAGTGCGGCCTTGCGGTCCTCCGGCAGCATCGGCGCAGGACCCGGGTGATAGAGGTCGAGGTACTCGACGATGGTGCTCGCCTCGGTGACCGTGCGCTTGCCGTCGACCAGGATCGGAAAGCGGCGCAGCGGCCAAAGATCGGCGAACTCCGCGTAAACCTCGGGCTGCTCAGGGGAAAGCATCTTCCACTCGAACGGCGTGCCGTTCTCGTAGAGGGCCACGAGGGCTTTCTGGCAGTAAGACGAGAAGGGGTGGGCGTAGAGCTTCAGGGGCATCGCATGCACCTCGGTCGGGGACGTGAACGCAGGTTTCTTCTTCACGTCGAACGGGAAGCGGGCATTTCGACACGCGGCGGGCATCGCCGCTGGATCGGTCTTGCTATCCTCCGGTATCAAGGAGGACCACGGATGAAAGTTGCCATCGTAGGCTACGGAACCGCAGGGCAGGCAAGTGCCATCCTGCTGTCCGCGCAGGGACACGACGTCACCGTTTTCGAGAAAAGCCCGACGCTGGGACCGGTTGGCGCGGGTTTCCTGCTGCAACCCACCGGCATCGCCGTGCTGGACCGCCTGGGTCTGGCCGGCCGCGCCATGGCGCTGGGCCAACGCATCGATGAGTTGCACGGCGCCACGCCGCGGGGCCGTCCGGTCATGGCCATGCGTTACAGCGACCGCCGCGCCGGCTGCTTCGGCCTGGGCATGACGCGTGGTGCGCTCTTCGAGCTGTTGCGCGACGCGCACCACGAGGCAGCGCAGGTGCGCACGGGCGTTTTCATCGCCGGCTACGACGCAGCGACGCGCTTTGTCGTCGACAACGACGGCACGCCGCATGGCCCCTTCGACCTGACCATTGCAGCCGACGGGGCGCACTCGGTGCTGCGCGCTCGTTGCGAGAGCCAGGTCAGCCGCGAATCGCTCTATCCGTGGGGCGCCGTGTGGTGCCTGCTGCGCATCGACGACTGGGCCACGCCCACCCACCTGCTGCAACGTTATGCGGGCACCCGCGCCATGATCGGCATGCTGCCGGTCGGCACGCGTCCAGGCCATGACGGTCGGTGGGTGACGTTCTATTTCAGCCTGCCGGGTGAGCGGGTCGATAGCTTCGACGACCTCGCTGTCGCGGCGATGAAGTCCACCGTCGCCGGCATCTGGCCCGAGCTCGCACCGCATCTGGCGCATCTGGAGCATTCCGAGCAGCTCAACCGTGCGCGCTATCGCGATGTGGTGCTGCGCCGGCCGCATCACGATCGTCTCGTCGTCATCGGAGACGCGGCGCACGCCATGAGTCCCCAGTTGGGGCAGGGCGTGAACATGGCCCTGCTGGACGCGGCTGCGCTGGCCGACGCGCTGGCCGAGCACGACGACGTCGATCATGCCCTGGACATCTACCGGCGCCATCGCCACGGTCACGTGCGCATCTACCAGCGCATGAGCCGCTGGCTGACACCGCTGTTCCAGTCGGATCGCACGGCGCTGGGTTGGTGTCGCGATGTGCTGTTCGGACCGCTGGGCAGGATGCCCGGTGCGCGCGGGCCGATGCTGAGCATCCTCACCGGCGAGGCTGGCCATCGTCGAATGCCGGGAGGCGAGGACATGCAAGCGCAGGAGCTTCCCGCTCCGTAGGATGCGCAAAAAACCATACTCGCGCGTTCGGCCACACTCGGTTTACGCTCTGCGCGAAGGGGAACCTCGGAGATCCGGATGAAACGCGTTGCCGCCGCCGTCGTACTGCTCGTGTCGCTCACCACGGCGTCGTTCGCCGCCAATCCCATTCCGGTCTGGGGCGCCAGGCAGTCCAGCCCCGCCGATACCCGTCCGGGTGACCTCAAGCCTGGGCAGTGGATATGGGGTGGGCGGGGTGCCTCGCCCGGCCCGATGGCGGTGATCGTGAGCATCACCGAGCAGCGTGCGTACGCGTATCGCAACGGCATCCTCATCGGGGTGAGCACGGTCAGCACGGGCAAGAAGGGTCACGAAACGCCAACCGGTGTGTTCACCATCCTGCAGAAGGACAAGGACCACCACTCCAAGAAATACGACGACGCACCGATGCCCTACCAGGAGCGCCTGACCTGGGACGGCGTGGCGCTGCATGCGGGCGGCCTCCCGGGCTACCCGGAATCGCACGGCTGCGTGCACATGCCCACCGAGTTCGCGCGGCTGCTGTTCGATGCGACCAACATGGGCATGACGGTGGTCGTCGCCGAGGCAGGGACGGCGCCGGTCACCGTGGTTCACCCCAGCGCGGTGATCCCTATCGACCCACGCAACGGCAGCGACCTGCCACTTGAACCGCTGGCCGATGGTGTGCCGTACCGTTGGAATCCGGACGCTTCGCCCATCGGTCCCATCTCGATGGTACTCAGCGTGGCCGACAGCCGCGTCATCGTCTTCCGCAACGGTATCGAGATCGGCCGTAGCCGTGTCGAAGTGAAGGATCCGCTGATCGGCACGCACGCCTTCATCGTCGCTTCCGGCTATATGCCCGACGCGCCGGAGCGCGCCGGGCTGCACATGCCGAACTGGATCACCATCGGCATTCCCGGCCACGGCGACGAAGCGGGCAAGGTGGTCGATGAAGCGCTGGTCGACCGCGTCTCCGTGCCACGCGAGTTCATGGAGAAGATCGTGCCCCTGCTGGCGCCGGGCTCCGTGCTGCTGGCCACGGACGAAAGCGTGCAGCCGGAAACCACGGGTGGCAAGGTGCAGGTGATCGATTCGAACCCGCCGGGCGTTTGAGTCAGCCGTCCTTCGGGAAGCACCGGTGCGTCAGTGATCGAAGCCGTTCTCGCCGATCGCTTCGACGAGATACGTCACCAGTGAGGCGATGCGCGCCGAGATCGCCGTGTTGCGGTAATACACCGCGTTGATCGGCTGGCGATACTCGATGGTGTGCTTTGGCAGCACCTGCACCAAACGCCCTGAGTCGCGATCCTCGCGCGTCATGAAGTCGGAAAGGCAAACGATGCCGTTGCCTTCGAGCGCGAGCTGGCGCAGCGTTTCCCCGCTGGACGAGCTGATGGTCGGCCTGATGTGTACCGGCTGCTTTTTCTCGTCCAGCAGCGGCCAGTCATTCAAGGTGTCGGGTTCGGTGAAGCCGAGCAGCGAATGCTTCGCCAGTTCGGACACCTTACGTGGCGTGCCGCGTGCTTCGAGGTACGCGGGGCTGGCCAGGCAGCGAATACGGCTGCTGCCGATAGGGCGCGCGTGCAGCGTGGAATCCTTGAGCCTGCCGATGCGTAGCGCCACGTCGGTACGGCGTTCGAGCAGGTCGATATAGCCCTCGTTGCTGTGCAGTTCGAGGTCGACATCGGGAAAGCGTTCGCGATAGCCAGCGATCAGGGGCACCACGACGTGCAGCATGAAAGGTGACGCGGCGTCGATGCGCAGTCGGCCGGCCGGACGGCTGCGACGCGTCGCCATCTGCTCTTCGGCGTTCTCGACCGCAGCGACGATATCGCGCGCGCGTTCGAGAAAGGCCTCACCTTCGTCGGTCAGTTCGATGCGCCGCGTGGTGCGACGGAGCAGGGTAGTCTGAAGCTTCTCTTCCAGCCGGCCGAGCGTTCGGCTTGCCGCCGATACGGTCTGGTCCAGTTGCTGCGCCGCCTTGGTGATGGAGCCGGTATCGACGACCGCGATGAAGTTCTGGATCTCGTCGAGGGTGATGTTCATCGTTGATTTTCGCGAAAGGCTGGTTCGCTTATACGTGGCTTTTTGCGCAAGAGTAAAGCTTCGCCGCTGAAGCGGCTCCCACAGGGGGTTGGGCTCCTGCGGGGCTTGGGCTTCTACGGGCTTGGGCTTCTACGGGCTTGGCTTAGCGCGAGCTGCAGCCTGCGACCGTGGGCTTGTTCGGATCCACGCGGGCATCGTAGAGATTCCCTTCGCGGCCCTTGGTCCACCACACGATCGACCCGGCGGCATAACGCACGCCATCGGCGGCCATCGTGTCGACCAGTAACCTCGGTTTGCCGGCGATCGGCATCAGGGCGAAGCTCTGTCCGTTATCGCCGTTCCAGTAGGTCACGGTGAACGGCTTGCCAGTGGCGCAGTGGTAGGTGGCGACCACGGGCGGACTGAATTTCACCTGCGGAACCATGAGCGAATCCGACGCGGCGCCGGTGGCGACAAGCAGGAAGGCGGCGGACAGGAGGGCTTTCATGGCAGGGCAAGCTCCGTGGCGGCCTGGAGCAGGGGTTCGCCGGATACGCGCAGAACGCCGGTATACGGTGCCTCCAGCTCCATGATCAGGAAGATCGAGCCGGAGAACGCCAGCGCAGCGCAGAACAACACGAGGCGAACGGACGCGTTGTGCATGGCGAACGTACCCATGCCGATGAAGATCAGCACGATCCACGCCGTGACCACGACGAGCAGGAACGTGGGTTCGGACGAGCGTTCGTGCTCGGAGGTCAGGATGCGTTGCTTGCCGAGGTCGGCGGTAATGTCGAGCGCACGCCGCTGAAACCAACGCTTCGCGTCTGTATCCGGTTTCAGGTTGAGGATGGAAGCCTGCAGCTGGGTGATCAGGCTGAGGCTGGTATGCGGCAGGCGGAAAACCACCTTCTGCATCTCACCATCGGGCGCGACCCGCTCCGTGGCATGAGCCAGGAACGCACGGAGGTCCGTACGGATCTGCACCGTCTCCGGGCCGTAGCCCGAGAGCGCGCGATCGAGAAGGAGGATCGACGTGGACACGCCGACGATGCCGTCATTGGCGCGGTCGAAGGTGGCACGCGCCGAGGTGACCATGAAACCGAGGACCAGGGCGGTCAGCGTGGCCATCATGCTGATGCCGAACTGGGCGGCTTTCTGTGCTTCGTAGACGAGGTGATCTTCCGGCATGCGCCGGGCGATCCAGCCACCCAGGATGAGGCTTCCGCACGCCAGCACCAGTACGGCAAGCGAGACGACGATCGCGTACATCGATGATGCTCCCCTTAAGACGTCGACGGTTTGCCGCGCAGCTTATGGTGGCCGCCGTCCGCCCGGCTGCCTTCTCGAATGCCACGGTTTTGTCGGAAACGAAAGGTCGCTCGTCAGGTACCAGCGGCCGCGACGTGATCCGCCGCGCGTTCCGGCGCGGAGCGCACGCTGAGGGTGTACCAGTGTTCCTTGCCCTTGGCGTCGTGGTACTTGCGAAGAACCGGCTCGAGGTCGTTTTCCTCGCACCAGGTCACGAAGGGTTTCCACGCGGCGTTGTACGGGTGCAAAGGATTGCGGATGTCGTAATCCGGCGCCCAGCGGAACGTCTGCAGGATCAGCGCGACCGTGGTGTTCTGGCCCGCCCCCAGCTGGATCGGTTTAACGTCCGTACCGGCGAGGATCCGCGTGGTGAACTGGGTCTTCGCCGTGTCCAGAAACTCCTGGACCAGGCGAAGGTCTTTCTCGGCGGACGGACCCTGCTGGTTCGCTTGTTGCTCGAGGTCGCGCAGGCAGTCGGCCTTCGCGCATCTCTCGGTGACTCGAAGCATCGCACCCAACGTCGTTGCAGCCATGGTGGCGGTCTCCTGAAGCGGATGCGTTGATTATAGGACGGACATCATCGGGGTATCGGCATTGCCGCGTCGCATCATTCCGTCGCGGGCGATGCGGTTGCTGTCGGCGCGTCGCCCCAGCCGCCACCCAGTGCGCGAATCAGGTTCACGGTCGACGTCGCCTGGATACCGCGCAAGCGCACCGCGGTGAGCCGGGCGTTGAGCACCACGCGTTCCGTATCGATGACGTTGAGATAGGCCACGGAGCCGTCTTCGTACTGAAGTTTCGAGAGATCCGCCGCCCGCGTCGATGCGGCCACTTCGTCGCCTTGCACGCGCGTCTGGTCTTCGAGAATGCGCAGGTTGGCAAGGTTGTCTTCCACTTCCTGGAAGGCCACCAAAACCTGCTGGCGGTACTTCGCCACATTCTCCTCGTAACGCGCCTTCGCATTGGCCAGGTTGCCCTTGCGCACGCCGCCGTCGAAGATCGGCAGGTTGGCGGCTGTGCCGACCAGTGGACCGAGCAGGAAGCTGCGGCTCGACCACTTGAACAGATCGCTGAAGGCGGACGACTCGTAACCCCCGGTGCCGGTCAGCACGATGGAAGGAAAGTAGGCTGCGCGGGCGACACCGATGCGGGCGTTCTCCGCAGCCATGGCCCGTTCCGCGGCGGCGATATCCGGGCGCCGTTCGAGAAGCGACGACGGCATGCCGGGAGGGATATGGATCACCACCGGCTCGAGCGGCCGTGGCGCGACCGAGAACTCGGACGGTGCCTTGCCCAGCAGGACGGCCAATGCGTGCTCCGACGCCGCACGCTGCCGCTCCACGGTCATCGCGTCCGAGGTCGCGGAGGCGAGTTCCGCCTTCGCTTGCGCAAGTTCCAGATCGCTCACCTCGCCGGCCTCCGCACGATGCTGAACGAAGGTGAGCGCCTCGTTACGCAGCTCGACGGCGCGGTGATACACGGCCAGTTCCGCATCGAGTTCGCGCAGGTTGAAGTAGTTCTGGGCCACGTCCGCTTGCAGGGCCAGCTGCACGGAGCGGAACAAGGCTTCGCTCTGTTGCGTATCCGCGTGGGCCGCGTGCACGGAGGAAGCGACGCGGCCGAACAGGTCGACTTCGTACGAGATGTTGGCCTGCGCACGCCATACCGTCTGCGCGTCGGGGCGCGGACCACCGGGCGGCACGCCGAGCGAGTCCGGCGTGTTCTGCTGGCGCGATGGACCGAAGCCGGCGGACAGGCTGGGAAAGCGCGCCGCACCGGTCACGCCCTCGATGGCACGCGCCTCCTGTACGCGCGCCGCGGCGGCGGCGAGGTTCTGGTTCGCCTCCAGTGCTTGCCCTTCGAGCTCATTGAGCTGACTGTCGTTGAACACCTTCCACCACTCCCCGCGTGCGGCGTCTTCGGCGGGTACGGCGGTCTGCCAGGTGCCGGCCTCGGCGGGGCTGAGGGTTTCCTTGAATGCCTGCGACTCCGCCGCCGGCGGCACGCTGTACTTCGGAGCCAGGGAGCAGCCGCTCAGGCCAGCCAGCAGCAGACCCCAACAGACGAACGTGGGCAGGGTTTTCATGTCGGACTCCCCGGACCGGCGTCTTCGATGCCGATGACGCGCCCGTTCTTGCCGTGCTTGTCCTCGAGACGATGGCCGCCGGAGAGATGGCGCAGGATCACGTAGAACACCGGCGTCAGCATCAGGCCGAACAGGGTGACGCCAAGCATGCCGAAGAACACGGCGATGCCCATGGCGTGCCGCATCTCCGAGCCCGCGCCCGAGGAAAGCACCAGCGGCAGCACACCCATGATGAAAGCGATCGAGGTCATCAGGATCGGTCGCAGACGCAGGCGGCTCGCTTCGATCGCGGCATCGACAATCGAGCGCCCCTGTATCTCCAGCTCCCGGGCAAACTCCACGATCAGGATCGCGTTCTTCGACGCCAGGCCCACCAGCACCATCAGGCCCACCTGGGTGAAGATGTTGTTGTCGCCGCGATCCAGCCACACGCCGATGAGCGCGCAGAGCAGGCTCATCGGCACGATCAGGATCACCGCCAGCGGCAGTGTCAGGCTTTCATAAAGGGCGGCCAGCGTGAGGTAGACCAGCAGCAGGCTCACCGGGAAGACGACCAGCGAGGCATTGCCGGCGATGATCTGCTGGTAGGTGAGGTCGGTCCACTCGAGCTTGAAGCCGCGCGGCAACGTGTCGGCGGCCACGCGCTCGACAGCGGCCTGTGCCTGTCCGGACGAGTAACCGGGTGCGGGGCCGCCGTTGATGTCGGCCGCGGTATAGCCGTTGTAACGCACCACGGATTCCGGACCGAACGTGGTCGAGACCTTCACCAGAGACGCCAGGGGAATCATCTCTCCGTCTGCATTGCGTGTTTTCAGCAGGCCGATATCGGAGGGGTGGGCGCGGAACGGTGCGTCCGCCTGCACGCGTACCTGAAACACGCGACCGAAGCGGTTGAAGTCGTTGACGTACTGCGAGCCGAGAAACACCTGCATGGTGTTGAACACATCGGTGACCGCCACCCCGAGCTGCTTGGCGTTGTCGCGATCCAGGTCCACCTTAAGCTGTGGTACGTCGATCTGATAGTTGGTGAACGTGGGGCCGAGCTCCGGTGCCTTTGCCGCTTTTGCCAGGAAGGCTTTTACCGCATCGTTGAGCGCCGTATAGCCCTGCGCACCCCGGTCCTCGATCTGGAACTTGAAGCCACCCAGCGTGCCCAGACCGAGCACCGGCGGTGGTGGGAACACGGCGATGTAGGCACCCTTGATAGCCGCGTACTTCTGGTTCAATGCCGCAGCGATGGCGCCCGCCGACTCGCCCGTGCCGTGGCGATCCGCAAACGGTTTGAGGGCGAGGAACATCACGACCGAACTGGACGAGTTCACGAAGCCGTTGATCGACAGGCCCGGGTGCTGCACCGCGTGGTCCACGCCCGGTTGCTTCATGCCGATCTCGCCCATCTCCCGGGTGATGACTTCCGAGCGGTCCAGTGAGGCGCCATTGGGCAACTGCGCGATGGCGATGATGTATTCCTTGTCCTGCGCAGGTACGAAGCCGCCCGGCACGATTCGTCCCATCATCACCGCGCCGGCAAGCAGCACCACGTAGAGAATGAGCATGCTGCCCTTGTGTGCAATGACCCGGGTTACGCCATGGCCGTACCCTTCCGACGCGCGGTGGAATCCCTTGTTGAAGACGCGGAAGAATCCACCCAGTCCGCGATCCATCACGCGGGCGAGCCAGTCCTTCGGTTCGTCATGGCCCTTCAGCAGCAGGGCGGCCAGTGCTGGCGAAAGTGTCAGCGAGTTGAACGCCGAGATCACCGTCGAGATGGCGATCGTCATGGCGAACTGCTTGTAGAACTGCCCGGTGAGGCCGGACATGAAGGCAAGCGGCACGAACACGGCGACGAGCGTCAGCGCGATGGCGATGATCGGCCCACTCACCTCGCTCATGGCCTGGTAAGTGGCCTCTCGCGCAGACAGCCCCGACTCGATGTTTCGTTCGACGTTCTCCACGACCACGATGGCGTCGTCGACCACGATACCGATCGCCAGGACCATGCCGAACAAGGACAAGGCGTTGATCGAGTAGCCCAGCAACAACAACAGGGAGAACGTGCCGATGATCGACACCGGCACCGCAAGCAGGGGAATGAGCGACGCGCGCCAGGTCTGCAGGAACAGGATCACCACGAGCACCACAAGGCAGATCGCCTCGATCAGCGTATGAATCACGGCCTCGATGCTGGAGCGGACGAACGTGGTCGGGTCGTAGACGATGCTGTATTCGACGCCCGGCGGCATGTCTTTCTGCAGGTCCTTCATCGCCGTGCGAACATCTTCGGACAGCTGCAACGAGTTCGCACCCGGCAGCTGGAAGATCCACATCGCCACGGCCTGCTTGTTGTCGAGCAACGCACGCGAGCCGAATTCCGCCGCGCCCAGTTCGACGCGGGCCACATCGCGGATATGGGTCAGTGCGCCGTTCGTACTCTTGAGCACGATGTCACCGAACTCCTGCTCACTCTGCAGACGGCCCTTGGCATTGATGCTCAATTGCAAAGGCACCGCGCCGGCCATGGGCGACCCGCCGATGACACCGGCGGCGACCTGCACGTTCTGTTCCCGGATAGCGGCCACGACATCCGACGCCGTGAGGCTACGTTCCGCCAGCTTCTTCGGGTCCAGCCATATGCGCATGGCGTAGTCACCCGATCCCTTGAGCACCACCTGGCCAATGCCATTGAGGCGTTCCAGGCGCTCTTTCACGTTGATCAGGGCGTAGTTGCGCAGATAGGTCTGGTCGTAGCGGGCGTCGGGTGAAATCAGGTGGACCACGAGGGTCAGCGTGGGTGACGACTTGATGGTGGTGACGCCGAGCAACTGCACATCCGGCGGCAGGCGAGGGAGTGCCTGCGAAACGCGGTTCTGCACCAACTGCTGGGCCTTGTCCGGATCGATACCCAGGCGGAAGGTGACCGTCAGCGCCATGTTGCCGTCGCTGCTGGCCTGGGACTGCATGTAGAGCATGCCTTCCACGCCGTTGATCTGCTCTTCCAGCGGCGCGGCGACCGTGTCGGCAATGACCTTGGGGTTGGCGCCCGGGTACGAGGCGTAGACCACGACGGAGGGCGGCACCACTTCCGGGTACTCGGAAATGGGCAGCTGGAACATGGCGATCACGCCGGCCAGGAGGATCAGCGTCGAGAGCACCCCGGCAAAGATGGGCCGGTCGATGAAGAAGCGGGAGATATTCATCAGGGGCTACTCGCCACGGCATCTTCGCCCGCCATGGGAACGACCTTGGCGTGTACCGGATCGCCCGGATGCACGCGTTGCAGGCCGTTCACCACGATCTTCTCTCCCGGTTTGAGGCCTGAATCGACCACGCGCAGGCCATCCACCATCAGGCCAGGGAAAATCTCCCGGTACTGCGCGTGGTCCTTGTCGTCGAGTACCAGCACGAACTTCTTCGCCTGGTCCGTGGAGATCGCGCGGTCGTCGATCAGGACGGCCGGATGCGCCGCGCCACCGCCCACGGCGACGCGGGCGAACATGCCCGGAAGCAGCACGCCATCGGCGTTGTCGAAGGAGGCACGCACGCGGATGGTGCCCGTGGTGCTGTTGAGCTGGTTGTCGACGGAGGCGATCTTGCCCGTGCGCGAGAAGCCCGTCTCGTTGGCAAGCCCGAGTCGCACCGCGACATCGTGGTCGCCTGCCTGGCTGAGGTATTTGAGGTAGGTCTGCTCATCCACGTCGAAGCCGGCGTAGATGGGATTGACCGAGACCAGGGTGGTCAGGGGTGGCGAGCTAAAGCCCGCCGCGACGATATTGCCGACGGTCTGTTCCGCGCGTGACATGCGTCCGTCGACCGGCGCGAAGATTCTCGTGTAACCGAGGTTGACCTTGGCATCCTCGAGGGCGGCCTCGGCCGCCTTGACGTCGGCGGTGGYGACGAGGGCGGCATTGGAGCGGTCGTCGAAGTCGCGTTTGGAGATCGCGTTGCCTTGCAGGAGCTTTTGCGCTCGCTGGGAATCGGCCGAGGTGAACTTCTCATGGGCGTGCGCCGCAGCGAGTTGTGCGGAGGCGCGATCCACCGCCGCCGTATACGTGCGGGGATCGATCAGGAAGAGCGGGTCGCCCTTCTTGACCATCTGCCCGTCCTTGAAATAGACGGCCATGATGGTGCCGGGGACCAGGGCCCGGATGTCCACGTGATCGATCGCCTGCAAGCGGCCGGAGTAGCTCTGCCAGTCGGTGATCGGCTTGTAGACCACCGCGGCCACGTCGACCTCTGCCGGGCCGGCAGCGGGTGCCGCGCCGTGTCCGCTACACGCGGCGAGAACCAAGGCGCAGGCCACCGGAAAGATCAGACGTATACCAACCATGTTGCTTTCCCCACTCCGCCCCGTCGCGAGGGTGCAACGGCAACCTGAGTGTCAGACGGCCATGGGGGGCCGGCTAGCAGGGTTCGGCCGGTTTTTGGCCGAGGGTGCTGCGTGACGAAGGCGTGGAAGCAGGGAGACGGTCTGGGTTGTTCAGGTGGCGTGAAAATGTGCGCTACGTCACACTTCGGTGCTAGCGTGTGCTTTCGGGCCGCTGGGGGAGGCTGCTTCCGACCTGCGGGGTACTGCGCGTGTCGACCGAAGGTTTCATGGGACCGGACTACCGGTACCGCGCCTTCATCAGCTACAGCCACCAGGACACCGCCTGGGCGGCGTGGTTGCACCGCGCCCTGGAAACCTACGCCATACCGGACCATCTCGTCGGCCAGCTCACGGCGGCGGGTGTCATYCCGCGACGCCTTACCCCTGTGTTCCGTGACCGCGACGAACTGGCCAGTGCCGGCGACCTCGGCCGCACGGTCAACGCCGCACTCGCGCAATCGGAATGCCTGCTGGTGATCTGCTCGCCGCAGGCAGCGTCCTCGCGCTGGGTCAACGAGGAAGTGCTCTCGTTCAAGCGCCTCGGCCGCGACGAGCGGATCTTCTGTCTTATCGTCGCCGGCGAACCGAACGCCACCGACCTGCCGGGACGCGAAGCCGAGGAATGCTTCGTTCCGGCGTTGCGCCATCGACTGGATGGCCAGGCCATCGAGCCCATCGCCGCGGATGTGCGGCAGGGTAGCGACGGCAAGCTCAACGCCCTCATCAAACTCGTCGCCGGCATGCTCGGCCTCGGCTTCGACGACCTGAAGCAACGCGAGATGCACCGACGCATGCGCCGCGCCACCGTCCTCGCCGCCGTCGCCCTCTGTGTGATGGCCGTGACCACGGCCCTGGCGATCAGCGCCTTCATCTCGCGGCATGCGGCGGTGGTCGCCAGCCATGTCGCCGAACGTCGCCAGAAAGAAGCGGAGGACTTGGTCAGCTTCATGCTCGGCGACCTCAACGACAAACTGGCCCAGGTATCGCGCCTGGACATCATGGAAGCCGTCGACAACCAGGCCATGAAGTATTTCCAGGCCCAGCCGCTCGACGAAGTGACCGAGCGGGCACTGGAGCAGCGTGCCTCGGCACTGGAGAAGATCGGCAGCGTACGTCTCGACCAGGGCCAACTGGCCGCCGCCATGACCTCGTACCGGGCGGCGCTTGCCGTGGCCACGCGTCTGGCCGACGCCGCGCCGACGAACGTCGACCGGCAGCTGGCGCTCGCCGATGTCTGGGCCTACATCGGCATGACGCAGTGGCGACAGGGCAAGCTCGATGACGCCCAGCGAAGCTTCGCCAGCGCCCAGGCCACGCTGCAACGGGCCGCCGTGCGTGCGCCGGGAAATACACAGCTGGCCTTCCAGCGGGCCACGCTCGACAACAATATCGGCCACGTCATGGAAGCGCGTGGCGAGCTGGACCAGGCCGCCGCCCAGTATCGGCACATGCTCGCCCAGATGCAGGACCTGGTGACGGGCCAGCCGCATAACCCCGACTGGCTCGAGTATCTCGGCTCCGCCTACAACAACCTCGGCAAGCTCGCCCTCATGCGCGGTGACCTCGCCGAGGCGGTCGCCCAGTACGGCGCGGACGAGCGCATCCAGTCCGGGCTCTCGGCCTCGGATCCGAAAAACATGAGCCGCCGCGACAACCTGCTCACCGTCTACGCCATCCTCGGACGCACACAGGCGCTCACCGGCGATGTGGCCGCGGGCATGGCGCGTCTGCAGCAAGCGGTGGATATGGCGACGCAACTGGGTGCGCTCGACCCGAGCAATACCGACTTCCAGGATCACGCGGCGTTGTATGCGACGCAGCTGGCGCGCCTTCGCCGCCTCACGGGCGATCTTCCTGCCGCCACCGCGCTCACCACCAAGGCGCTCGCGACCTTCGCCGAGCTGACACGGCATGACCCCGATAACGCCGCGTGGCAGCGTGAATACGCCGAAGCCCAGCTGGAGCACGCGGCGCAACTCGGTGACGCCGGGCAGCAGGATGACGCGCGCGACCACGCAGCGATGGCATTGCGTGCGCTCGATCCGCTGATGGCAAAACTGCCTGACGACCGTTCGACCCTACTGGCGGGTGTCGCAGCACGACTCTCGCTCGCGGCCGTCACCACGGACACGCAGGCTGCCCTGCAACTCCGTACGGAAGCCCTGGATAGGGTGCAGGCAGCGAAGAGCGGTCAGGGTGACCCTCGCCTGCAGGCGCTTCGCGCCGAGACGTTGTTGGCACTGACGCGCAGGCCGGATGCCACAGCCGTCATCCAACGCCTCTGGGCCAGCGGCTACCGCGACGCAGGGCTGTTGCGCGTACTCAGGCGCGAGCACATCGACTATCCGGTCAACCAGGCGTTCCAGCACGAACTACTCGTGGCCACCGGCGGCGAGCCACTGCAAGAGAAGGAGTAACAGGGCCGTCCCACATCACCATGCACTCAACGGGAGTACGTCATGTCCAAGCTTGGCAACCCGCAAGACCAGGACGAACCGAACGACCCCCTCGACGAAGAGACCGAGACCTCGCGCGAGCACGACGCCGACGAAGAGCGGGGAGGCGGCCCGTCCAAGGTGACCACTAACC
>NZ_JBFUIT010000001.1:0-94638 GCF_056401735.1 Luteibacter sp. P4_D7_3 | reverse complement strand
GTGTCGATTCCTACATGGATGCTCATGATTTCACTCCGGAGTACGATCGGAAGTGAGAGCACCTCCACCATGCCCCGGCTTGTGATTTCGAGGTACGACTCGGGCAACTGTTCGGGCTATTGGTGGAGGGAGTGCGGCAGCCCCAGCTCCCACACGTGCTCGCAGCACCGCCGCTAGCGGGCTTGCCGCACTCCGCTCTCACCCCGAAGCCTACGCCGACGCAAAGACACAAGCCGCTTCAGCGGCGATTGGGTACTTGCGGCCGCCTTTCCCGCGGCCGCGGGATCGCCGATGAATCGGCTCCCACAACGAGTTCGGGGTCAGGCGGGGAGCGGCTGGACCGCGGTCGGCTTATGTTCGGCGTCGAGCGCGATCATCGTGAACGTGCCGCGGGTGCAGAGCTCACGGGCGCCGGTGAGCAGGTCTTCGGTGTACATCGCCACGTCGATCTTCATCGAGGTGCGGCCCACCGACACGACCGTGGCGATCAGCTCGACCATCTGTCCCTTGCGCACCGGAACGTGGAAGTCGACCTGTTCCGATCGGGCGGTGACGACGATCTGGCGGGAGTAGCGGGAGGCGGCAAGGAAGGCCGCTTTATCCATCCACGCCAAAGCCTGGCCGCCGAACAGCGTGCCGAGGTGGTTGGTGTGGTCGGGGAAGACGATTTCGAGGAGGCGGGCCTCGGTGGGGCGGGCGATGTCGGTCATGAGGCTGTTCCTGTTGCAGTGCAGCAATGATACAGCCGCTGCCTCAAAACCGCTTTACTGTGGGAGCCGCTTCAGCGGCGATGGTGCTTGCCTCTATCTGGCCCGCTGCCGCGGGATCGCCGGCAGATAGCCGGCTCCCACAGGTTCATCTCCGCCAGGTTCCAGATTCTTAGAACGACTGGTCGAAGGCGACTTCGCCTTCCACTCCGACCTGGTACGACGAGACGCGGCGCTCGAAGAAGTTGGTCAGTTCCTGGACGTCCTGCAGGTCCATGAAGTCGAACGGGTTCTTCGAGCCGTACTTCTTCGGCATGTCCAGCTGCACAAGGCGCTGGTCGGCGCAGTACTCGAGGTACTGGCGCATGTCGGTGACCGACAGGCCGGCGACGCCGCCCGAGAGCACGTCCTGGGCGAACAGCGTTTCGCAGGCGATGGCGTCTTCGAGCATCGCTTCGACCTGCATGCGCATCTCGTCGTCGAACAGATCCGGTTCCTGCTCGCGCACGGTGCGTACGACTTCGAAGGCAAAGGCCATGTGGCCGGACTCGTCACGGAACACCCAGTTGGTGCCCGAAGCCAGGCCGTGCAGCAGACCGCGCGAACGCAGGTAGTACACGTAAGCAAACGCGGCGAAGAAGAACAGGCCTTCGATGCACGCGGCGAAGCAGATCAGGTTGAGCAGGAACTGGCGACGGTGTTCGCGGGTGTCCAGGCGGTTGAGGCCCTGGATGGAGTCGATCCACTTGAAGCAGAACTCGCCCTTCGCTGCGATGGACGGGATGCTCTCGATCGCCGCGAATGCCCTGTTGCGCTCCGACGGTTCCGGGATATAGGTGTCGAGCAGCGTGAGGTAGAACTGCACGTGCAGCGCTTCCTCGTAAAGCTGGCGCGAGAGGTACATGCGCGCTTCGGGCGAATTGATGTGCTGGTAGAGATTCAGCACGAGATTGTTCGACACGATCGTGTCGCCGGTGGCGAAGAAGGCCACGAGGCGATGGATGAGGTGGCGATCCGCGTCCGACATCTTCGACTTCAGGTCCGACGTGTCCAGCGAGAAGTCCACTTCTTCCACCGTCCAGGTGTTGCGGATGGCGGAGCGGTACATCTCGTAGAACTGCGGATACTTCATCGGCCGCAGCGTCAGTTCGAAGCCGGGGTCGAGGATGTTGGAGTCGCGGGTGATCGGTGCAGCGGACATCGGGTACCTCTGGAAAGAATGAGCGGCTTTTGTGGGAGCCGCTTCAGCGGCGATGGGTGCTTGCGTCGGTCTGGCCCGCTGCCGCGGGATCGCCGGCAATAGCCGGCTCCCACAGGTTTCCGGTACCCCTATCGCCGATGAATCGGCTCCTACATTTCTCTACTGTTACTGGCAGGCTTCGCAGTACTCGGGGTTCTCCAGCGAGCAGAACACCGCGGCTTCGGCCTGTTCCTGTGCATCCGCGGCCGGGGCGATCGGTGCCTGCACGGCGGCCGGGGAGCTGACCGTGGTCTTGGCAATACGCGTAGCCGGACGCGAGCGCAGGTAGTAGGTCGTCTTGACGCCGGACTTCCACGCGTACATGTACATGGAGGAGAGCTGGCCGATGTTCGGGTTCTCCATGAAGAGGTTCAGCGACTGGCTCTGGTCGATGTACGCACCGCGCGCGGCGGCGAGGTCGATCAGCGCCTTCTGCGGCAGTTCCCAGGTGGTGCGGTACACCTCGCGCAGCCGTGCCGGGATCGCCGTGATGCCCTGCACCGAGCCTTCGGCGAGCTTGATCTGGTCGCGCACTTCGCCGGTCCACAGGCCCAGCGTCTTCAGCTCGTCGACCAGGTAGCGGTTGACCACCAGGAAGTCGCCCGACAGTGTTTCGCGCTTGAACAGGTTCGACACCTGCGGCTCGATGCACTCGTAGCAGCCGGCGATCGAGGCGATGGTTGCCGTCGGCGCGATGGCGATGAGCAGCGAGTTGCGCAGGCCCTTGGCCTTGATCTTCTCGCGCAGATCGGCCCAGCGGCCGTCGGCATCGGTCGGCGTGGCGGCCGGCCAGTAGTCGAACTGCATTTCACCGTTGGCCGAACGGGTTTCTTCAAAGCCCGGTAACGGGCCGTCGCGCTCGGCGATCTCGTTCGACATCGACAGCGCGTGGAAGTAGATCTCTTCCTGGATACGCGTCGACAGCTTGCGGGCTTCTTCCGAATCGAACGGCAGGCGCAGCTTGAAGAAGACATCCTGCAGGCCCATCACGCCGAGGCCGACCGGGCGCCACTTCATGTTCGCCGTCTTCGCCGTGGCGATCGGGTAGAAGTTGAGGTCGATCACGCGGTTGAGCTGGCGAACGGCGGTGCGCACGGTGGTGGCGAGCTTGTCGTAGTCGAACTGGCCATCCACCACGTGGCGGGCGAGGTTCACCGAGCCGAGGTTGCACACGGCCGTCTCGCCTTCCGAGGTCACTTCGAGGATCTCGGTGCACAGATTGGACAGGTGGATGACGTTCTGCGGCAGTGCGGTCTGGTTGCTGGTCGCGTTGGAGCGATCCTTGAAGGTCATCCAGCCGTTGCCGGTCTGGGCCAGCGAACGCAGCATGCGGGCGTAGAGCTCGCGTGCCTTGATCGACTTCGACGCGAGGCCTTCGGCTTCGGCCTTTTCATAGGCGGCGTCGAAGGTCGGGCCCCAGGTGTCGACGAAATGCGGGACGATCTTCGGATCGAACAGCGACCAGTCGCCGTCCAGTTCCACGCGGCGCATGAACAGGTCGGGGACCCAGTTGGCCAGGTTGAGGTTGTGTGTGCGGCGCGCGTCGTCGCCGGTGTTCTCGCGCAACTCGAGGAACTCCTCGATGTCCGCATGCCAGGATTCCAGGTACACGCAGGCCGCGCCCTTGCGCTTGCCGCCCTGGTTCACCGCGGCAACCGAGGCGTCGAGCGTTTTCAGCCAGGGCACGAGGCCGTTCGAATGGCCGTTGGTGCCTTTGATCAGCGAACCGCGCGAGCGGATGCGCGAGTAGGCCAGGCCGATGCCGCCAGCGAACTTCGATAGCTGGGCCACGTCGCCATACTTGGCGTAGATGGATTCCAGCGCGTCCTGCGGGGAGTCGAGCAGGAAGCACGACGACAGCTGCTCATGCGCGGTGCCGGCGTTGAACAGGGTCGGCGAGCTGGCCAGGTACTCCAGCGACGAGAGCATGCGGTACAGCTCGAGCGTCTCGGCCACGTCGTTGCCGCCGAGCGCGCAGGCGATGCGCATGAAGAAATACTGCGGCGTTTCGATCACGAAGCGCTTGGTCGGGTGGCGCAGCAGGTAGCGGTCGTACACCGTGCGCAGGCCGAAATACTCGAAGCGACGCGAACCGGTCGTGTCGATCGCATCGTTGAGCTTGCGCGCGTTGATCTGCACGAAGTCGCGGAGGCGCTCGTTGAGGATGCCCAGGTCGAAGCCGGTCGAGATCGACTGCGAGAAGGACTGGATGTCCTGGCCCGACACTTCCTTGTCGACGAACGCGGCGAGCAGGCGCGCGGCGAGCTGGCCGTATTCCGGCTCTTCGGCCGTGAGCGCGGCCGAGGTGCGGATCGACAGCTGGTCGAGTTCCTGGGTGGTGGCGCCGTCGTACAGGCCGCCGATCGTCTTCAGCGCCACGCGCATCGGATCGACCGCAAACAGGCCATCGGCGCTGCGCGTCACCGCGCGCACGATTTTGTTCACGTCGACCACTTCGTGGCCGCCGTTGCGCTTGGTCACGCGCATCTGTCCGGGGTTGTGCGGCGGCGTCAGCGCGAAGGCCGGCGGCGCGTCGTTCTTGTAACCGGCGGCAGGCGCCTTGTCGGTTGCTGCGGAGGGAGTGGCGGCCGCGTCGGCCGTCTCGGTGCGCTCGCGCGCTGCGGAATCCATCGTCGTCATTGTGTTGGCAGCCCCATGGCCTTGGTCAAACCTCCGTCCCGAGGGTCGGCTCGATGCGATGGGGGCAAAACACGGGAAATGTCGGGGACGGAGCGCCTTTGAAGGCCTCCGGTCCGCGACGTGCTTCCCCGCGGAAGCCGTCACCACTATCGAGGCCTCTCGGGCACCGATTGCTGGCAGGTCTTCGGACTCGTGGACGTGGACCTTGCGGTCCGCCTACCCGTCGCTTCCCAGTCCCCGAAGGACCAGTGCATTGAACGGGATCGTTTCCACTTACCGCTGCGGGGCAGTTCCGGATTCACACCGGTATTCCCTATTAAGTCCGACGGGCAGTCGCGCCTCTCCGGACACCAACGAGACACACGATATAGCTGGCGAAGGGGTGCGTCAACACAAGATGTAGGGTGTTGGCGTAGGTGGTTGATCGGCTGGGGAGTCCCTGTTGTCAAGCGTTTTTCGACGGCTCGCCAATGAAGGTTCTGTGAAGGCCGTCTACACAAAGGGAACCACAATGAACCGATAAAATCGCCGCCCACCAGCCTCCCACGATTGCTCGACAGATGCCCTCATCGTTCGCATTGCAGGACCAGACTCTCCTTTCCCATGCGCTCGATGCCCTGCCATTTGGCTTTGCGGCCGTGTCGGCTTCGGGAGAGCTGCTCTACGCCAACGCCTGGGTGACCGCCCGCTTGCGCGAACACGAGCCTTCGGGGTTCCTCGGCCTGTGGGACCCCGACAGCCGCGATCGCCTTGTCGCGGCGCTGCCGCTGGTCATACCAGGCAACGGCGTGCGCGAGCTGGCCCTCGCCACGGTCGATGGAGCCCACGTGCGGGTATCGCTCGAAGCCCGGCCGGGTTTGCCAGCCACCGCGGCGGTGACGATCCGTTCGGCGGGAGAGGGCACCGACGGCTCCGGTGCCGCCGAAGATCGCCGCGTTGCCCTGATCGAGATCGGCAACCTGCTGCGCGATCTGGAAGATCCGATCGATATTGCCTACCGTGTCGCCGAGGTACTCGGCCGGACGCTGAAGGTGAGCCGGGCCGGCTACGGCACGATCGACCCGGTGGCCGAAACCATCACGGTGGAGCGAGACTGGAATGCGCCAGGGATCCAGACCCTCGCCGGCGTACTGCACTTTCGCGACTACGGCAGCTACATCGATGAGCTCAAACGTGGCGTGACCACGGTGATCACCGACGCCCGGACGGACCCACGCACGGCTGCCACCGCCGATGCCCTGGCCGGCATCACCGCCTTGTCCTTCATCAATATGCCGGTGACGGAACGGGGCGGCTTCGTCGCCCTCCTGTACCTCAACCACGCGGACCCTCGCGACTGGTCCGAGGAAGAGATCAGCTTCGTCAGCGAAGTAGCCAGCCGCACGCGCGTGGCCGTGGAACGGCGCCGTGCCGAGCACGAGCTCCGGCTACTGGCCAAAGATCTCGAGCGCCAGGTCGTCGAGCGTACCTACGAGCGCGACCGGGTCTGGACTCTCTCCAGCGACATCCTGGTCGTGGCCGACACCGACACCCGCCTGCTATCGGTCAATCCGGCGTGGACAACCATCCTGGGCTGGAGCGAGCGCGACACGTTAGGTCGTTCCTATCTCGACTTCGTTCACCCGGAAGACATCTCGCGCACCCAGGACGAAACCGGCCACCTGGCCGATGGCGAGACCACGCTTCGCTTCGAGAACCGCTATCGCACCGCCGACGGTGGCTTGCGCACGCTCTCGTGGCGAGCGGTGCCCAGCGAGGGCCTGATCTTCGCCGTGGCCCGTGACGTCTCGGCTGAGCGTGACCGCGAAGCAGCGCTGGACGTGGTCCAGGAGCAGTTGCGCCAGGCGCAGAAGATGGATGCGATCGGTAACCTCACCGGCGGCGTGGCCCACGATTTCAACAACCTCCTCCAGGTGATCAGCGGCAATCTGCAGTTACTCGCCGCCGACGTCTCCGGGAACGAACGCGCGGAGCGTCGCGTCGCCAATGCCATGGCGGGTGTCACGCGCGGCTCCAAGCTTGCCGCACAGCTGCTCGCGTTCGGTCGCCGCCAGCCGCTGGCACCCAAGGTCGTCAACATCGGTCGCTTCGTCCGCGACATGGACGAACTGTTGCGCCGCGCGTTGGGCGAGGCCATCGAGGTGGAAACCGTGATCGCCGGCGGGTTGTGGAACACCCTGGTGGATCCCTCGAACGTGGAGAACGCGCTGCTCAACCTCGCGATCAACGCGCGCGACGCGATGAACGGACAGGGTCGCCTCACCGTCGAGGCAGGCAATGCCTTGCTCGACGACGCTTACGCCAAGGGCCATGCCGACGTCCGCCCGGGCCAGTACGTGATGCTCGCCGTGACCGATACCGGTACGGGCATGCCGCAGGAGATTCTTGGACAGGTGTTCGAGCCGTTCTTCACCACCAAGCCGGAGGGGCGCGGTACGGGGCTGGGCCTGTCCATGGTCTACGGCTTCGTGAAGCAGTCCGGCGGGCACGTGAAGATCTATAGCGAGCCGGGCGAGGGCACCACGGTGAAGATCTACCTGCCGCGCTCGACCCAGGGCGAAGACCGCGTGGTCGAGCTCGACGAGGAGGGCGTACGCGGCGGCGATGAAACCGTACTCGTCGCCGAGGACGACGAAGCCGTGCGCGACACCGTGGTCGGTCTGCTCACCGACCTGGGTTACCGCGTGCTCAAGGCGCGCGATGCGGAAAGCGCACTGTCGATCATCGAAAGCGGCATTGCGATCGACCTGCTGTTCACCGACGTCGTCATGCCGGGTCCACTGCGTAGCCCGGAACTGGCGCGCAAGGCGGTCGAGCGGCAGCCTGGCATCGGCGTGCTTTTCACCTCCGGGTACACCGAAAACGCCATCGTGCACGGCGGCCGCCTGGACGAAGGTGTGGAGCTGCTGAGCAAGCCGTATTCCCGCGAGGCGCTGGCGCGCAAGATTCGCCATGTGCTCGCCGGGCGCGTACCGCGCGCGCCGGTCGGCCCCCTGGCCGCGCCAGCACCCTCGTTACCCCCGCCCCATGGCCTTCCGGCGTCCTTGCGCATCCTGGTAGTCGAAGACGATGCGCTCATCCGCATGGCAGTCACCGAGATGCTGGAAAGTCGTGGGCATACGGTCTACGAAGCCGGGGATGGTCACGAAGCCATGCGCTTGCACGGTGCGGAAGCCATCGACATCCTGCTCACCGATGTCGGCCTGCCCGGGATGAACGGCGTGGAAGTGGCTGAGCGCATGCGCGAGGTGCAGCCGTCGCTGCCAGTGCTCTTTGCCACTGGCGACCAGACCGCCAATGGCGTCCAGCGCGACGCGCGCACGGCGATCATCGTCAAGCCGTATGGGGTCTCCGATCTGATCGATGCGATCGGACGGATTACGCGGCCGGCGTAGGCTCAAGGCAACATATGCCCTCCGGTCACCCCGTAGGTCTCCCCGGTAATAAAGCTGGCCTCCTGCGAAGCCAGCAACACATACACCGGCGCGCACTCCACCGGCTGTCCGGGTCGCTTCAGCGGCACGTTCTTGCCGAACTCCACCAGCTTCTCCTGAGGCTGTCCGCCGCTAGGCTGCAGCGGCGTCCATACGGGTCCCGGCGCCACCGCGTTCACGCGGATGCCCTTCTCGGCGACCTGTTTGGCCAACGCCTTCGTGAACGCGACGATCGCCGCCTTCGTCGGCGCGTAATCGAGGAGGATGTCCGACGGCTCGTAGGCCTGGATCGAGGCGGTGTTGACGATGGCGGCGCCGGGCGGCATGTGCGGTAACGCGGCCTTGCACAGCCAGAACAGCGCGAACACGTTGGTCTGGAATGTTTCCTGGAACGCCGCACTTTCCAGCTCGTCGATGGACTTGGCAAACTGCTGGCGTCCGGCCACATTGGCGAGGATATCCAGGCCACCCAGCTCCTTCACGGCCTTCGCGATCAGTTGTTTGCAGAACGCCTCGTCCTTCAGGTCGCCGGGCACGCCGATCACGGTATGGCCTTCGCCTGTAAGCAAACCGATCACTTCGTCGGCGTCTTTCTGTTCCGAGGGCAGGTAGTTGATCACCACGCTGGCGCCTTCACGCGCAAAGGCGATCGCCGCCGCGCGTCCGATACCGGAGTCGCCTCCGGTGACCAGCGCCTTGCGATCCTTCAGGCGGCCATTGCCGCGATAACTGGTTTCGCCGTGATCGGGGCGCGGCACCATCTCCCTGGCGAGGCCGGGCGCGGGTTGCGGCTGCTTGGAGAAGTCCGGCTGCGGATACTGCGTGCGCGGGTCGCGCATCGCATAAGGGTCGTACGTCGCGTGCTTTGCCATGGGGAAAACCTCTGGGGGAGGCTTTCCGGTTTACGGGGCGGAACGTCCATGTCCCGTCCACGTCATGTCATTTGCCCATGCCGCCGAGCATGCTCTTGCCCTGCTTGAGCACGGCTTTACAGACCTTGTGCGTGAGCTTCTCTTTCATGTCGCCAGTGGGCGAGTTGTCCGAGCCGACCGCGCCGCCAAGGTCGAGGGTCTTGCCATCCTTGGACTTGAGCAAGCCCTTGGCGCCGTCGAGATAGCCCGCGTCCTGCGTTGGCGCGGCAGCGGCCGTGGACGACTTGCCGCCGAGCTTGCCCAGCAGCTGGTCCTTCACCCCCGAGGCGCCACTGTCGCCCCCGAGGTAGTTGTTGGTCACGCAATACTGCAGGATGCCAGCGGCATTGCTGGTACTGCCCGATGTCAGCGAACTGGTAGATCCACCCATCATCCCCTTAAGGCTGTCGAGCTGCGCGGCGGAGGCAGCGCCCGAGGCGACGGTGAGAGTGAGGGCGATACCGGCGAGGACGGTCTTCATGACGTTGGCTCCGGAATTTCGAGGTCCGGAAGGGATAAACCTTCGCGCGTTAGATGGATGTATGCGACCGGAGCCGCAGCGCCTTCCTGGCCGGTTATGCTCGGACGTTTCATCCCCCGACAGGTCCCGGCCTTGCCAAGCATCCGCCCTCTCGTGCTCGCCATCGTCCTCGCGCTCCCCGTGGGACTTTCGCCCCCCGTAGGAGCCGCTTCAGCGGCGATGGGTGCCGGCGTCACGGTCCACGCCCCCCGCGTCGAACGCACGGATACACCGACCTACGTCGACGCCACGACGCCGCGATTCTCCTGGCTCATCGACTCCCGCACCAACGGCACACGACAGATCGCCTACCGCATCATCGTGACGCACGAAGGCCGGCCGGTATGGGACAGCGGTAACGTAAGTTCGGCGCGTTCCTTCGACATCGACTATGCCGGCCCGGTCCTGCAGCCAGGCCAGCGTTACGAATGGCGTGCAGACATCCGTACCACCGACGGCGGTGGCAGCGTGGCATCGCACTTCGATACCGCGCTCGACGAAGCCGGTTGGCATGGTGCGCAATGGATCGGCAAGGCCGACCCGGAAAGCCTTCCGGCACCGTTGCTGCGCAAACCGTTCCACGTCGAGGCAGGTGTCGAGCGGGCGACGCTCTACGTCGCAGCGGGTGGCTACGCCGACCTCTCCATCGATGGTCGTCCCATCAGCGACGCCGTGCTGGCCCCTGGTTTCACCGATTACGACAAGCGCGTGGAGGTCGTAGCCACCGATGTCTCGCTGACGTCGGGCGAGCACGTGCTCGCTGCCGAACTCGGTCGCGGCTTTTATGGCATGACCAATCCCAATGTCTGGCATTGGGAGCGCGCGCCATGGCATGGGCAGCCGCGCATGCGTACCCTGCTGCGCGTGCGGTACGCCGATGGGCGCGTACAGGACATCGTCAGCGACGATAGCTGGCGGGTTGCCGACGGCCCTACGCGGGTCGACGATCTCTACGGTGGCGAAACGTACGACGCACGGGAAACGATGCCCGCAACGTGGATGCCGGCTACCGTGCTTCCCGCACCACGAGGCAAGCTCGTGGCACAGACGGAACAGCCGATCCGCGTAACCGACACGCTGCACGCCACGTCCGTCACGGAGCCGAAGCCTGGCGTCTTTGTCTTCGCTTTTGCGCGCGTCATCGCAGGCTGGGCGACGTTCGACGCGACGGGGCCGGCAGGGACGACGATCACCGCGCACTACGGCGAGAAACTCATGCCGGACGGCACGGTGGATGCGCGGGATGAACACCACTACTTCAAAGCAGGCTTCCAGACGGATCGCCTGACGCTTGCCGGCAATCACGAACCATGGCATCCGCGCTTCTCCTACAAGGGCTTTCGCTACGTGCAGGTTGAAGGCTGGCCGGGCGGCGAGCCCGCGCTCGGTGCCGTTACGGCGCAGGTCGTTCATACCGACGTCGACGTCACCGGACGCTTCGAAAGCGCCAACCCGCTGCTCGACTGGATCCATCGCGCCGCGGTCGACACCCTGCTCAACAACCTGCATGGCATACCCACCGACACGCCGATGTACGAAAAGAACGGCTGGACCGGCGATGGCATGCTCGGTGCAGATATGTTCCTGCGCAACGTCGATGCCGATCGTTTGCTGGCGAAGTGGGTGCGCGATATCGCCGACACGCGCAAAGCGGATGGCGCACCGTTGCTGATCGCGCCGAATCCCGGCTGGGGCGATGTTCGCGCACCCACGTGGCATGCCGCCTATGTGCTCGTGCCCTGGTCGCTGTGGATGCATGCCGGCGACCGTCGTCCCATGGAAGAGCACGTCGACGGTATCGCGCGTTACGTGGCGATGGAGAATGCGCGTTCTCCCGGCGGCATCGCCGACACTGAACTGGGTGACTGGGTGAGCCCGGAAACCGATCCGGGCGGCGAGAACGCACCCGAAGACAAGCGTATCGCCGCCACGGCCTACCTGTACCGGATGCAGCGGGTGACCGCCGGGATGCTTCGTGTGCTGGGCGACACGACACGGGCGGCTCGCTTCGATGCGCAGGCGGATACTGTGCGGGACGCTTTCAATGCGCACTTCCTGGATCGCGCGGCCGGCCGTTATCGCGGCGACGGCGACCAGGGCTACCGGCAGGCCCACAACCTGCTGGCGCTGGCCTTTGGACTGGTGCCCGACGGGTTGCGCGATCGCGTTGCCGCCGGTGTGGCGGCGGATGCGAAGGCTCGTGGCGATCATCTCGATACGGGTGCCTTGGCAACCAAGATCATCCTCCCCGTGCTCACGTCCACCGGTCACGTGGATGAGGCCTGGCGTATCGCGACGCAGGTCACGTTTCCCAGCTGGGGCTACTGGCGAGACAACGGGGCGACCAGCCTGTGGGAGCACTGGAAGCTGGCGTCGCGTTCGCGGGGGCACTATTTCCTCGGCACCGTCGACGACTGGCTGTTCGGCGACGTCGCCGGACTGCGGCCGCTGGCGCCGGGTTGGCAGCGTATCGAGGTACGGCCGGCCGCTACCGCCTGGCTGGACCATGCCTCCGCCGCCGTGATGACGCCTTATGGCGAGGCCTCGGTGGCCTGGCGCAAGGTGGACGGACGGGTGGAACTGGATGTGCATGTGCCGGTGGGGGCCGAGGCGGTGGTGGGATTGCCGGGGCGGTCGGACGCGGTCGTCGGGTCGGGCGACCATCATTTGTCCGCTCCGTAGGCATCGCCGATGAATCGGCTCCTGCCTTGTTCATAAAAGTGCCGTAAAGACCTGCGATTTCCCGCCGCTAATGCATAGACGGGGAAGTAGAGCAGGGTGACGGTCCATGTCCGCATTGAAGAACTGGTTCGGCCGCACGACGTTGAACACGCGGGTGTGGATGGTCATGACCGTGCTGGTGCTGGGCCTTGTCGGCCAGACGGTCATGTCAGGGATCGAAAGCCGCCGCGTGCAGATGGCGGACCTCGCCAATACGCTGGAGCAACATGTGACGGCGGCGATCGCCATCGCGGACGCGTACCACGCTCGTGCGGAGAAGGGACAGACGAGCGATCTCGAAGCGCGCATCGCCGCACTCGATGACATCCAGGCCATGCGCTGGTCCCACAACACCGGTTACGTCTTCGCCTTCGATTCGGCGCTGACCATGCGCATGCATCCGCTGCGCGCCGCCGATATCGGCAAGAACATTCGTGACGACGTGGACGGCAAGGGCTTCCATCAGTACGTGGCCATGCTCGACGCCGATACGAAGGACGGCCACGGCATGACGCGATACACGCAGATCATCCCCAAGACCAACGAGCTGAAAGACAAGATAAGTTACTCGAGCTGGTACAAACCCTGGGACCTGCACTTCATCTCGGGTGCCTACTTCGACGACATCGATGCCGCTTTCCGGGCCCAGTTGGAAAAGGACTTGCTCAAGTCCGCGGCCATCGCGGCGCTCGCCTTGCTGGTGGTCTGGCTGTCGATGAGCAGCATCCGTGCCACGGTGGGCGGCGAACCGCGCGACGCAGTGCAGATCGCCAGCCGCATCGCCGGCGGCGACCTGCGCAACGACGGCGGCGAATACGCACCGGCCAGCCTGCTGGGTGCACTGGAGCGTATGCGCGGCACCCTCTCCTCCATCGTTTCCGAAGTGCAGCAGGGCGCGCACGTGGTTGCCACGACATCCGCCGAGATCGCCCGGGGAAACGACGATCTATCCCATCGTACGCAGGAGCAGGCCTCCAGCCTCGAGGAAACCGCGGCATCGATGGAAGAAATGACGGCGACGGTCAAGCAGAATGCGGAGAACGCGAACGCGGCCGACCGTCTCTCGCGTCACGCCAGGGGCGAGGCGGAGAAGGGCGGCGCCGTGGTTGGCGAAGCCATGGAAGCGATGCGGGAGATCGGCGATTCCAGTCGGCGCATCGGCGACATCGTTGGCCTGATCGACGAGATCGCCTTCCAGACCAACCTGCTCGCCCTCAACGCCGCCGTGGAAGCGGCACGTGCCGGCGAGCAGGGCAGGGGCTTCGCGGTGGTGGCGGCGGAAGTGCGCCGGCTGGCCCAGTCCAGCGCGGCAGCGTCGCGCGAGATCAAGGGCCTGATCGCCGAAAGCGGCGAACGCGTGGAGGTTGGTGCGGCGCTGGTCGAGCGGTCCTCGGTCGCCTTGCGTGACATCGTCGCCAGCGTGAAGAAGGTGACCGACATCGTCGCCGAGATCGCGGCGGCGAGCGCCGAGCAGTCCGCGGGCGTGGATCAGGTGAACCTTGCGATTGCACAAATCGATCAGGTCACCCAGGAGAACGCGGCGCTGGTGGAAGAGGCTGCGGCGGCCGCCAAATCCATGCAGGACCAGGCGCACTCGCTGAGCGATCAGGTGGCGTTCTTCACGGTCGACGGCGGTGCCCATGTCGAGGGGTTGGCTCGTGCGTCGTCGGCAGAGCGTGCAGCCTACGATCTCAGCTTCGGCCAGGCCGGCACGGCGACGAAGGGTAGCAACGCCCGGGCCGCATTCGCCTGAGGTGACAAAAGATCACTAAACAACTGAAAATAAGTCGCTTCAGTCATTAGTCCCAGCGGCCTATCGTTCTCCTCGTCCCTATCAAAACGAGGAAAAACGCCATGTACGCTATTACCGGAATCACCGGCCAGGTCGGCACCGCCCTGGCTGACGCCCTGTTTGCCGCAGGCAAGCCTTTCCGCGCTGTGGTCCGCGATGCGGCCAAGGGAAAGGCCTTTGCCGACCGCGGTGCCGAGGTGGCCATCGCCGAGATCGACGATACCCCGGCGCTGGCGCGGGCCTTCGAAGGCGCCGAGGCGGTCTTCATCCTGCTCCCGCCCGTGTTCGATCCGTCGCCAGGCTACCCGGAGTCGAATCGCAGCATCGCGTCGATTCGGGACGCCCTGCTCGCCGCGCGGCCGGATCGCGTCGTGGTCCTGTCGACGGTCGGCGCGCATGCCACGGAAGAAAACCTGCTGTCGCAGCTGGGTCGGATGGAAGACGTCCTCGGCAAGCTGCCCATGCCGGTGACGTTCCTTCGCGCGGGCTGGTTCTTCGAGAACGCCCAATGGGATGTCGCCTCCGCCCGCGACGCGGGTGTTATCGACAGCTACCTCTACCCGCTCGACCGCAAGCTACCCATGGTCGCCACGAAGGACATCGGCGAGCTGGCCGCGAGACTGCTCGGTGAGACATCCACCGGCGTACGCGTGGTGGAGCTCGAAGGCCCGCAGCGCACCAGCCCGAACGACATCGCCGCCGCCTTTGCCAAGGCGCTCGGCCGCGACGTGACCGCTCGCGTGACGCCACGCGCCGAGTGGGAAGCGGGTTTCATCGCCCAGGGTATGACGAACCCGACACCACGCATGCGCATGCTTGATGGCTTCAACGAAGGGTGGATCGACTTCGAAGGGTCGTCGTTGAAGGGTCCTACCGGCGTCGATGAGGTGATCGCCGGGTTGGTGAGTCGCGGCAGCTGACCTATCCTGCCTTGCAACGCCCCTGCTCGAGGAACGCCGCATGGATCACGCCGCAAGTTATGTCCAGGGTGCGAGTGCCACGCCGCTGCTCGGCGAAACGGTCGGGGTCATGCTCGACCGTATCGCCGCGCGCTGGCCGGAGCGGCCGGCCCTGGTCGTTCGCCAGCAAGGCATCCGCTGGACGTATGGCGAGTTCCACGCCGAGGTCGAACGCGTTGCCGCCGGGCTGCTCGCGCTGGGTCTGGAGCCCGGCGACCGCATCGGCATCTGGGCGCCCAACCGGGCCGAATGGGTAGTGGCGCAGTTCGCCGCGCCCAAGGCGGGCCTGATCCTGGTCAACATCAATCCGGCCTACCGCTCTCACGAGCTGGCCTATTCGTTGAACAAGGTGGCCTGCCGCGCGCTGATCCTGCCGCGAGCCTTCAAGAGTTCGCACTACCTGGAGATTCTCGGCGGGCTGGCGCCGGAGCTTGCGAGCTCCGAGCCTGGCGGATTGCGTGCGGCGGCGCTGCCGGATCTGCGGCACGTCATCCTGCTCGACGATGAGCCGGCGCCAGGCACGCGGCGCTGGGCGGACATCGCCGCGGATGCCGGGGCGCGGGCGACGCTTGCCGCGATCGAGACCAGGCTGTCCTTCGACGATCCGGTGAATATCCAGTTCACCTCGGGAACCACCGGTGCACCGAAGGGCGCGACGTTGACGCATCACAACATCGTCAACAACGGCTTCTTCATCGGCGAGGCCATGCGCCTGACCGAGCAGGATCGTCTCTGCATTCCCGTGCCCTTCTATCACTGCTTCGGCATGGTGCTCGGCAATCTCGCTTGCGTCACGCACGGTGCCTGCATGGTCATTCCGGGCGAGGGTTTCGATGCGCTCACCACGCTGGAAACCGTGGCCGAAGAACGATGTACGGGCCTTCATGGCGTGCCGACGATGTTCATCGCCGAACTGGAGCATCCACGTTTCCATGAGTTCGACCTCACCTCGCTTCGCACCGGCATCATGGCCGGCTCGCCGTGTCCCATCGAGATCATGCGGCGCGTCGTGCGCGACATGCACATGGCCGAGGTCACGATCGCCTACGGCATGACGGAAACGAGCCCGGTCAGTTTCCAGACCGTGGCCGAAGACCCCCTCGAACTGCGCGTATCTACGGTCGGAAGGATTCATCCGCACGTGGAGGTCAAGATCGTCGACGAGACGGGGCGTGTCGTGCCCCGAGGTGGCACCGGCGAACTGCTCACGCGTGGCTACTCGGTGATGCGCGGCTACTGGGCCGACGAAGCCAACACACGCGCCGCACTCGACGATGCTCGCTGGATGCACACAGGCGACCTCGCCACCATCGACGACGCCGGCTATTGCACCGTTGTCGGCCGCCTGAAGGACATGATCATCCGCGGTGGCGAGAACATCTATCCGCGCGAGATCGAAGAGTTCCTTTACGGCCACCCGGATATCCAGGACGTGCAGGTGTTCGGCGTGCCGGATGCGCGCCTGGGCGAGCAGGTCTGCGCATGGATCCGTCTGCGCGACGGCAGCGCCGTGTCGGCCGCCGCGATACAGGACTACTGTCGCCGGCATCTTGCTTACTTCAAGGTGCCGCACTTCGTGCGCTTTGTCGACGCCTTCCCGATGACGGTGACCGGGAAGGTGCAGAAATACCTGATGCGGGAAGCGATGATGGCCGAGCTTGCCGAAAACGCGAGCGCGTAAGAACGCGCGATGTCTCGTCTCTACTTCGGATTCACGCTGTGAGCACCACCCTGTCGCATAGGGGTGGGGTTACTGCTCATGGTGAGGCGACACGTGAAACGAGTCAGAAGATTTCATCCGGCAACGCTGTTCACGGCGTTCCTTTTTGCGCTGGCCGGTGTGGCCACGCTGTTAGGTGGCATCCGCCTCGTCAATCTCGGTGGCTCCATCTACTACCTGGTAGCCGGTGCGATCCTGCTGGTCGTGGCCATCCTGTTGCTGCTGCGACAGCGCCTGGCCGTCGGCCTCTACGCGCTCATGCTTATCGGCAGCGCCGCCTGGTCGGTGTGGGAAGTCCATTGGGATTTCTGGCAGCTGCTGCCGCGCCTCGACGTGTGGTTCGTGCTTGGCCTGTGGCTCTTGCTGCCGTGGCCACGACGTGGCCTGGGCCGTGATCGTTACTACGACAGCGCCCGCGACACCGGTGGTGGCTTTCTTTTTGTCTCCCTGCTGATCGTTGCCGCTGTTGGCATCGTCGGCGTGTTCCATGTGGACCACGACCTGCCCGGCGAACTACCCATGGCCGATGTCTCCGGCCCGCAGGGCGACCGCGCCGCGCGCGCGGATGGCGACTGGACCGACTACGGCAGTTCTCCTTACGGTCAACGCTATTCGCCGTTGACCCAGATCACGCCGGACAACGTCGGTCAGCTGCAGGTGGCGTGGAAGATCGAGACGGGCGACAAGGTCGGTCCGGACGATCCGACCGAAACGACCGCCGAGAACACCCCGCTTAAGATCGGCGACACCGTGTACCTTTGCACGCCGCATAGCCGCGTGATCGCCGTCGATGCAGCCACGGGCCAGAAGCGCTGGGAGTTCGACCCGAAAATCCAGAGTCCCGTCGGCTTCAAGCACTGGGAGCACATGACCTGTCGCGGCGTCTCTTACCACGACGACGCGAAGTACGCGTCCGCCGTGATTCCCGCCCCGGCGACGACCGCCCCGGGTCTTCCCGCTGCCGCTTCCACGGCACCGCTGCCGCTGACGGCCACTGCTTCAGCGACATGCCCGCGTCGTCTGTTCCTGCCGACCGCCGATGCGCGCCTTATCGCGCTCAATGCGGACTCCGGTCAGCCCTGCACCGACTTCGGCGAGCAAGGCACGATCAACCTGCGTAGCAACATCGGACCGTTCACGCCGGGCGGCTACTACTCCACCTCGCCGCCGGCGGTGACGAAGGATCTCGTCATCATTGGCGGTCACGTCACCGATAACGAATCGACCAACGAGCCGTCCGGCGTGATTCGCGCCTACGATGTGCACGACGGTCACCTGGTGTGGAACTTCGATCCGGGCAACCCGGACGCGACCGCGCCGATCGGTCCCGATGGCATCTACACGCGTAACTCGCCGAATGTCTGGTCGCTCTTCAGCGTCGACGAGAACCTCGGCATGGTCTACCTGCCCATGGGCAACCAGACGCCCGACCAGTTCGCCGGCGGCCGCACGCCCACCTCCGAGAAGTTCGGCGCCGGTCTGGTCGCACTCGATATCGCGACGGGTAAGCTCAAGTGGAACTACCAGTTCACGCACCACGATCTGTGGGACATGGACGTGGGCGGCCAACCGACGCTCGTGGACCTGCAGACGGCCGACGGCGTGAAGCCGGCCGTGCTGGCGTCGACCAAGCAGGGCAGTGTGTACGTGCTCGACCGTCGCGACGGCACGCCGATCGTGCCGATCAACGAAGTGCCTCGCCCACAGGGCGCCGTCCCGGGCGATCACACCGCGCCGACCCAGCCGCTGTCCGACCTCAACTTTGCTCCGCCGCAGGTGCGCGAGCAGGACATGTGGGGCACGACGCCCTTCGACCAGCTCTGGTGTCGCGTGCGCTTCCGTTCGCTACGCTATGAGGGCATGTTCACGCCGCCGTCCGAACAGGGATCCCTGGTCTTCCCGGGTAACTTCGGCGTGTTCGACTGGGGCGGTGTGTCGGTGGACCCGACGCGCCAGCTCATGCTGATCAATCCCAGCTACATGGCCTTCCAGTCGAAGCTGATTCCGAAAGAAACGCTGGCCAGGATGGAAGTCGGTCCCGCGAAGAGCGAGACCGAGGGCGTGAAGAAGGCCGAGGGCATTCCTTACGGCATCGAACTGTCGGCATTCCTGTCGCCGCTGGGCATTCCCTGCCAGGCGCCGCCGTGGGGCTACGTGGCTGGCGTCGACCTGCGCACTGGCAAGATGCTCTGGCGCCACAAGAACGGCACGATCATCGACAGCGCCCCGCTGCCGATCCCGATGCCGCTCGGTGTCCCTAGCCTGGGCGGTATGGTCACCACGGCCGGTGGCGTGACCTTCCTCAGCGGCACGCTCGACTACTACGTCCGCGGTTACGACGTGCGTACGGGTAAGAAGCTGTGGGAATCGCGCCTGCCCGCGGGTGGCCAGGCCACGCCTATGACGTATGCGGACAGCAGTGGGCGTCAGTACCTGCTGGTGACGGCGGGTGGGCATGGCTCGCTGGGTACGAAGCAGGGCGACTGGGTTATCGCTTACGCGTTGCCTAAGCCTTAAAAACATCGCCGCTGAAGCGGCTCCCACATGAGGCTACGTGTGGGAGCCGATTCATCGGCGATGCTTCACCGCTTCTTCTTCGTATCCGGCAACAACGCGGCCAACAACCCGATCAAGGGCAGAAACGCACAAATCTGATACACGGCTTCGATCCCGATGTGGTCGGCGAGCTCACCAAGAATGGCCGCGCCAAGGCCGCCCATGCCAAACGAAAACCCGAAGAACAAACCGGAAATCATCCCCACCTTGCCCGGCACCAACTCCTGCGCGAACACCACGATGGCTGGAAATGCCGAAGCCAGGATCAAGCCGATGACCACCGTCAGCGGCGCGGTCCAGAACAGGCTCGCATACGGCAGTAGCAGGGTGAAGGGCAGGGTGCCGAGAATCGAGAACCATATGACTCGCTTGCGTCCGAACCGGTCGCCGACAGGGCCGCCGAGTATCGTGCCCACCGCCACCGCGCCGAGAAACACGAACAGATGCAGCTGCGCGCTCTCCACCGACACGTTGAAGCGGTGAATGAGGTAGAAGGTGAAGTAGCTGGTCAGGCTGGCCAGGTACACGTACTTGGAAAAGATCAGGGCGAGCAGCACGGCGATACCGCGCTTGGCCTCGGCGCTCGTATGCGTCACGGCGGGCTGCTTCGCGGCGCTTGCCTTCAGTCGCGGCAGGCCGTGATGCTTGTACCACTGGCCGACGTTCCAGAGGATTGCGCCGGAGAGCAACGCCAACAGGGCGAAGAAGGCCAGGCTCGACTGGCCCCAGCGCACGACGACCACGGCGGCAGCGAGCGGACCCAGCGCCTGGCCGGCATTGCCGCCGACCTGGAAAAGCGACTGCGCCAGGCCATGTCGGCCACCGGAGGCCATGCGCGCCACGCGCGAGGATTCCGGATGGAACACCGAGGAGCCCATGCCGAGCAGCGATGCGCCGACCAGCAGCATCGGGTAGGTGTGCGCGATCGACAGCACCAACAGGCCGGCCAGTGAGAACAGCGTACCGCCGGGCAGGGCCAGCGGCGTCGGCCGGCGGTCCGCATAAAGGCCGACCAGCGGCTGCAGGATCGAGGCGGTGATCTGATAGGTCAGCGTGATCAGGCCGATCTGGCCGAAGTCCAGGTGGAAGCCTTCCTTCAGGCCCGGATAAATCGCCGGTAGCAGCGATTGCATCATGTCGTTGAGCAGGTGGCAGAAGCTGATCGCGAAGATCACGCCGAACACGGTCGGGTCCGCGCGCGGTGTGTCCACCGTCGCGCTGGCTGGCGCTTGCATGGGGGTCTTCCTGGGGATCGGGGATCCCTATGAGACCACGGCAGCGCGCGTCCCGCGCTAGGATATGGGTCATCCACGTTCGAGATCGGGACAATGATCGCTAAGTACGACCCCGTGGCGTTCGAAGCCGTGCCCCGGCCGGTGGTGTCGCGCGGCCACGAATACCCTACGTCCTTCGAACTGGCCACACACCAGCATCGCCGGGGGCAGCTGCTCTACGCCGCAGCCGGGACGGTGGCGGTCACCACGCCGGAGGGTGCGTGGATCGCCCCACCCGAGCGTGCCGTCTGGATTCCGGGCGGCACGCCGCACTCGGTCCGCATGGTCGGCAGCGTGAGCACGCGCAGTGTCTATATCGAGCAGGCGGCCAGTTCGGCGCTGGGCGACCACTGCCGCGTGCTTGCGGTGGCTCCCTTGCTGCGTGCCCTGCTGGTCGCCGCCGTGGACGTACCACGTGAATACGACCAGGAGGGACGCGACGGCCTGCTGATGTCCCTGGTGGTCGAGGAGATCGCCAGGGCGCCGACCATCCCGCTGGCCCTGCCCCTGCCTACCGACGCACCGCTCGCGGCGCGCTGCGCGGCGTTCCTCGAAGAACCGCGCATGAGCGAGACCATCGACGACTGGGCGGCCGATCTTGGCATGCATCGCCGCCGCTTCACCCGGCTCTTTCGCCGCGAGACCGGCACGAGCTTCGCGCAATGGCGGCAGCAGGCCTGCCTGTTGGTCGCCTTGCCGCGTCTGGCCGCAGGTGAACCCGTGACGATGGTGGCGCTGGACCTTGGTTACGAGAGCCCGACGAGCTTCTCGACCATGTTCCGCCGCGTCCTTGGCAAGTCGCCAAGCCATTATCGGCCCTGAAACGCACACGTGAACGCACGGTTGACATTCGCGGAATACTCAAGCAGCATGCAACCTCGTTAAGACATTTAGACGTCTATACTGCTGAACCTATCGCAGGCACCCGATCTTGACCATTCAACGCTCAGCCCATGCGCACCTTCTGATCGAAGTCATTTCGATCGGTGCGTATTACTGTTGTCGTCGCGTCTGATCCCCTAGCGCCCCGTGCGCTCCGCCCCACGGGCGGCCGGATAACCCCCTCCCCAGTTTCCCCTTTCTATCGACCTCGCGTGGTTTTCCCGCGCGCGACATCCCGATCTTCCGGCCGCGTACAGCGTGCCGGCCAGTGCGCGTGTACGCGCCGCTATGTGCCCTGAACGGGCATCCTTGATGACTTCATGAGGCACCACCGTGCAAACCAGAATCACGATTCGTCGCCATCTCCTGTCCGCTGCGTTGCTAACGGCGCTCGGCACCGGAGCGGCACTCGCGCAGTCCACGACGGGCGGCATCTCCGGTCAGGTAAGCGACCCACAGGGAGCGACCGTCGTCGTCAAAGGTGGCAACGGCCTTACCCGGGAAGTGAACGTGGACGCCAAGGGGCGTTACAGCGCGAGCCAGCTCCCGCTCGGTACCTACTCAGTCACCCTGCGCCGTAACGGTCAAGAGGTGGAAACCCGCAACGACATCGGTTTGCGAGTTGCCGCATCGACCGACGTGTCGTTCGTAACCGCAACGGCCAACCTCGAAGGCGTCAAGGTCAGCGCATCGCGGCAGGCGGATATCGATGTCACGACGGTCGACTCGCGTTCGGTCATTACCGCCGATCAACTGGCCAGGCTCCCACTGGCGCGCAACGCCGACGAGATCGCCCGCCTCGCACCCGGCGTGGTCTCGAACAGCGGCGGCTACACAGGCCCCACCGGCGCCTCGCTGAACAGTTTTGGCGGTTCGGCAGCCAGTGAGAACGCGTACTACATCAACGGTTTCAACGTGACCGATCCGCAGCGCGGTCTGGGTGGTATTTCGTTGCCGTACGGCGCCATCGACCAGCAGGAGACGTATACGGGCGGCTACAGCGCGCAGTACGGTCGCTCGGACGGTGGCGTCATCAACCAGGTCGGCAAGCGCGGCAGCAACGAATGGCATGTCGGTGGACAGGTGTTGTGGGAGCCTGCATTCGCACGCGCGGACGCAAGCAACACGTACTACACCAACGGCTTGCCATCGTCGCCGGTAGCCGGCGAACTCTATCGACCCAATGCGCAGGACAAGAGCTGGGTCACGACGGTCAGCACGTATGTGGGCGGCCCGCTCATCAAGGACAAGCTGTTTTTCTTCCTCGCTGGCGAGTTCGAACGTCAGGAGGGTTCGACGCACCAGGCCGTCGACAGTACGAGTCCGGACGTCCAGTACCGCTACAATTCGCCCCGCTGGTACAGCAAGGTCGACTGGAACATCACGGACAACAACATCCTCGAGCTCACCGGTGCCTCGAACACGCGCAAGACCAGTGGCAGCGTTTACGACTACGACTACTCTGACCTGAGTCGCGGCGATCGCATCGGCTCGGCAGATAACATCAAGACGGGCGGCCACGTCTTCTCGGGCAAGTACACCGGTTACATCACCGATAACCTGACGGTGTCGGCGTTGTTCGGCAAGATGAAATTGAGCCAGTACGACCAGCCCGGTGCTTACGACCCGAGCCTTACGTACGTGGATGGCCTCATCAATCAGAATCCTGCGCTCAACGGCGGCAATCCGGTGGGCAACAACCAGACGGTGCAACAACTTTACAATCCCAATCGTAGCCAGCGCACCAGTAACACCCGGTTCGATATCACGTATGTGCTCGGCGACCACACGTTGAGCGCCGGTATCGACAACGAGGTGACGCGAGCGATCGACCAGGGTTCGGAGGCGTCGGGCGATGGTTATTACTGGAGCTATGGTCGCGCCGACCCGAACACGCCCATTTCGACGGGTCTTGGCGTGCCCGCGACGGGCGGTATCGTCAACGGTCAGGATGGCTACTACGCCGTTCGCCATGTCACGAGCTCGCTTGCGAGCGTGCGATCCAGCCAGCGGGCGCAGTACATCGAAGACAAATGGCAGGTGGACGACCGCTGGCTGCTTTCGCTGGGCCTGCGCAACGACCAGTTCGAAAACTACAACCGCGACGGCGCTGCCTATGTCACGCAGCACAAGCCGCAGTGGGCGCCACGGCTTGGCTTCAGCTGGGACGTGAACGGCGACGCCAGCTTCAAGGTGTACGGCAATGCGGGTCGCTACTACCTCGGCCTTCCGCTCAACCCTGGCCTGAACGCAGCGGGCGCGGCGCTGAGTACCTCGCAGTACTTCACTTATAGTGGTATCGACGGGCAGGGCCTGCCGACCGGACTGACGTCTTTCTCGAAGCCGGTGTCTTCCAACAACTACTACGGTGTCCTTCCCGACGCGCAGACGGTCACCGCGAAGAACCTGAAATCCGAATACCAGGACGAGTTCATCCTCGGCTTCACCAAAACACTGGGGCATGACTGGGTTTATGGCGCGAAGCTGACCCAGCGCATCCTGCGCAGCGCGATCGACGACTATTGCGATACCGACCGGATCATCGCCAAGGCCGCCACGCTCGGCTACGACGTCGCCACGACCAACAGCTGCTACCTGTTCAACCCCGGTCGCGCCAGCACGTTCAATCTGATCGACACGTCGGGCCAGCTGGTCAGCGTACCGATGACCAACGCCGAATTCGGCTTTCCGCATCTCGAGCGCCGTTACTACGCACTGGAAAGCTTCCTCGAGCACCCGTTCGATGGCCGCTGGTACGGCAAGGTCGATTACGTGTTCTCGCGCAGCTACGGCGATACGGAAGGCCAGCTGCGCTCCGATGTCCAGGCGACGGCCGCCTCCACCAGTCCGGACTGGGACAACAGCTACCTGATGGAGAACAACAACGGCCCGACGAACAACGACCATACGCACCAGCTGAAGCTGTATGGCTATTACCAGTTGACCCCGGAGTGGCTGGTCTCCGCGAACCTGAGCTTCGTCTCGGGCTCGCCCAAGGTTTGCCTTGGCTACTACGGCCCGAATCTTACCGACCCGGGTAAATACGGTGGGCAGTACCACTACTGCGACGGTGTCGCCGCGACGCCCGGGTCGCAGGGCAGGCTTCCCTGGATTCGCCAGCTGGATCTGGGGACGACCTACCGGCCCGCGTTCGCGGAGGGCAAGCTGTCATTCACGGCAAGCGTCTTCAATGCGTTCAATGACCAGCGTGCGCTCAACCGCTATCCGTACTCGCAGACGGACCCCGGCGTGGCCGACCCGCAATACGGCCAGGCCGTGGTTCGCCAGCTGCCAAGGTACGTGCGGCTTGGCGTGAGTTACGACATCTGACGACGGCCTTCGCGCCGCGACTCAGGACGTGCCGACCTGCGCAGCGTCGCAGTCGGCACGGATGATGCGCTCGATCGTTTCCGCGGGCGCCAGGCTCACCCCGACGCGCAATACCGCCTCGTCGGGAGAGGGTTCCTCGAGTGTCGCCAGCTGGCTATCCAGCAGGTGGGGATCGAAGAAGTGGCCGCTGCGTTGCCCGAGTCGCTGGGCGAGCAGATCGCGCGGCGCGTGCAGATAAACGAAGCGCACATCATCATGCCCACCCCGCAAGAAATCGCGGTAGCGCCGCTTCAATGCCGAACACGCCAGCACCAGGGATTCGCCGCGCTCGCGATGGCGATTCATCTCCGCCACGATCGCTTCCAGCCAGGGCTGACGGTCGTTGTCGTCCAGCGGGATGCCGTGTGCCATTTTTTCGCGGTTGGCGAGGGGATGCAGGCTGTCGCCGTCGATGAAGGGCTGACCCAGCCGGGCTGCCAGGCCTTCGCCGATCGTGCTCTTGCCGCTGCCGGAAACGCCCATGACGATAGTGATCATGGCGCCAAGCATGCCGCAACCGGGGCCGACAATTCGTGAAGTGTGGGGCGTACTATCCGACGCTGGTTCCCTAACGACGTGCCTCCATGGAAATGATCGACCTGCGCAGCGACACCGTCACCCGGCCCACCGACGCCATGCGCGAAGCGATGCTGCGCGCGCCCGTTGGCGACGACGTTTACGGTGAAGATCCCACGGTCAACGCCTTGCAGGAGCGTCTCGCCGGCGAGCTGGGGTTCGCCGCGGCGCTGTTCGTGCCGACGGGCACGCAAAGCAACCTGATCGCCCTGATGAGCCATTGCGAACGCGGCGACGAATACATCGTCGGCGCGGACGCGCATACCTATCGGTTCGAAGGCGGCGGCGCCGCCGTTCTCGGCTCCATCCAGCCCCAGCCCATCCCGCAGGACCCCGACGGCAGCCTGCCCCTGGACAAGGTCGAGGCGGCGATCAAGCCCGTGGATCCGCACTTTGCACGGTCACGGCTGCTGGCGCTGGAAAATACCTGGCACGGCCGCACGCTCGAGTTCGGCTACATGGCTCAGGCCCGCGAACTGGCCACCCGCCGCGGCCTCGGGTTGCATCTCGACGGCGCCCGGCTCTACAACGCCGCCATTGCCTATGGACGACCGGCGCGCGAGGTCGCTGCCGGCTTCGACAGCGTTTCGGTCTGCCTTTCGAAGGGACTCGGTGCACCCGTGGGCTCGGTGTTGCTCGGCAACGCCGCACTCATCGAGCGTGCCCGTCGCTGGAAGAAGGTCACTGGCGGCGGCTGGCGCCAGGCCGGCATGCTCGCTGCCGCGGCGATGCATGCGCTGGATCATCACGTCGAACGGCTCGCCGACGATCATGCGCGTGCCGGCCGACTTGCCGAAGGCTTGCGTCGTATCGACGGCCTCACTGTCACGGCCTGTCACACGAACATGGTGTTCCTCGACGTGCCGGCAGCGCGCCTCAAGGACCTCGCCGCACATATGGCGGCCGCCGGCGTGCGCCTGAGCATCGGCTACCTTCCGTCGATCCGGCTGGTGACGCATCTGGACATCGACGATGCCGCCGTCGAGAAGACCATCGCGGCCTTTGCGTCGTTCTCGATGTAGGAGGCTTCAGCGCGGTGACATCAGCTTGCGCTGCAGCGAATACAGGATCGCGGCGTCGGTGGCATCGAGCGCATCGGTTTCCATCGCGCGGTAATGGCGATGGAAGGCGATGATCGCATTGCGGGGATTGCTCACGTCGTAACCCACCAGACGCATGGCCGCGAGCGTGTCGAAAGCCGGCGGTGCGGGGATGAGCACCGCGTCCGGCCAGAGCCCGAATCCGTAGCGTGCCAGCGTCGCCCACGGAAACTGCACGCTGGGATCGTTCTTGCGGCCGGGGGCGATGTCGCCGTGACCGACCACGGCATCACGCGGAATGCCCAGCCGGGAAGTGAGGTCCGCGAGCAGGTTCACCAGTGCCTGGATCTGCGGCTGGGTGAACGGCGAGTTGCCGTCGTTGTCGATCTCGATGCCGATGGACGACGAATTGATGTCGGTCATGCCGGCCCAGCGCGAGGCACCGGCGTGCCAGGCGCGTGCGTTGTCGTCCACGAGCTGGTCGATACGACCATCTGCTTCGACCAGGTAATGCGCGCTGACGGGACCTTCGCTGTTGCGTGTGCTCAGCACGCGCAGCGCTGCCGGGGCGTCGCCGATGGACGTGTGGTGAAGCACGATGAGCTGCGCCTTGCGCGCATTGAAGTTCGGCGACGGTGTCCAGTGCGCAAGCGCGCTGCGTTGTGGTGCGACGGAGGGCGCGGTGGCGCAACCCGTCATCGCGAGCAGGGCAAGGGCGACCGTCGCAAAGCGCGCTTGCCTGGCGACGGTGCTAGCCCGGTGTGTCATTCGACGCGGAAATCGCTGCTGGTGATGACCCATTCGATTTCATCACCGACATCGCCGGCGTCTTCCCGGGAGGCGACGACGATCTGCAGGTCCACGCAGTCGTGTCCTTCGGAAAGCCACTGAGTCTTCTCCAGCGCCATGCCCGAGTTCTTCAGGGCGACACGCAAGGCGGGGAGGGTGGTGGCGACCAGCTCGATGCCTTCATGGACGAGGTTGCCGCCCATGACCTCGATATCGCAGAGTTTGTCGTCGAGGAAGCGCAGGCGGAGCCAGTCGTTGCCGTCGGGCGCGCTGTACTCGTCTTCGTCGTCCCACATGTTCTCGCCCCCGGCCTTCCAGCCGAGTGCGTCGCGAAGCTTCTTGCGTGGCATGCCGAAGAAGATGTCGGTGGTGTCGCGGCGGATGCCGCGACCGGGAACCAGTTCGCAATGTTCCATGGTGTCCTCGTCAGGTGGCGCGGGAGACCCGCCCGTAAAGCATGAAGGTGATGGGCGGCAAGCGAACAGGCGTCCGCGTCCGCGCCAGATCAGGGTTTATGGTCACGGCCAAGGTAGTCCTCGCTCTGCATCTCGATGAGACGCGATTCAGTGCGTCCGAACTCGGCGCGAACCTTGTTGCCATCGTACAGTTCGGTGATCGGCGCGGCGGCGGAAAGCACCAGCTTCACATGCCGGTCGTAGAACTCGTCGACCAGCAGCACGAACCGTTTGGCTTCGTTCTCGGAGTACACGGTGAACTGCGGCACGTTCGACACGATAACCGCGGGAAATGTCCTCGCCAGTTCGATGTAATCGGCGACCGCGCGCGGTCCTTCGCACAGGGCGGCGAAATCGAACCAGACGATGTTCTCGGCACGCTTGCGCACGGGAACCTCGCGGTTGTTCAGCGCGATTGAACCGCCGTCCACGGTATCTCCCTGCGCCTGGCCGGTAAAGATACGCGCAAGCGAGCGCTCGGCTTCCGCCCCGGGCGGCACCATGTAGACCGATGCCTGGCTCAGCGCACGCAAGCGCCAGTCGCGTGGCGAGATCATTTCGTGCACAACGCATTGCGCCTCGATCGCGGCAATCGCGGGCAGGAAACGTGCGCGCTGCAGGCCATCCTTGTACAGGCCCGACGGCGGCGTATTCGACGTGGTGACGAGGGACACGCCGCGCGCGAACAAGCCATCGAGAAGGCCGGCAAGAATCATCGCGTCGCCGATGTCGGATACGAGGAACTCGTCCAGGCACAGTACGCGGCACTTCGCGGCGAGGCGCTCGGCCACTTCGTCGAGCGGGTTCTGCCGATCGCCAAGCTCACGCATCATCGCGTGGACCTCGAGCATGAAACGATGGAAGTGACGACGCAGGGCCAGCCCCGGCGCGAGGCTGGAGACAAACAGATCCATCAGGAAGGTCTTGCCGCGTCCGACGCTGCCCCAGAGATACAAGCCAGGGACTGTCTTGCGCGGCTCGCTGCCGAGCATATTTCTCAGTCGCCCGAAAAGACCGGCGGCCGGCGGCTCCGGCGTGCAGAGCGCGGCATGGAGGCGGTCGAACTCGGCGATGACGGGCAGCTGCGCGGGATCGGATTCCCAGCGGTGCCCGGCAATGCCGTCCCGGTAGCGTTCGCCCGGCGTCGATTCCGTACAGTTCATGCGGCGCGCGGTCCCGGCAGCCAGCCCTTCACGGCGTTCTTGATCGCACCGCGCAGATCCATCAGGCGGCGATGGAAGAAATGGCTGGTGTCTTCCATGCGCACCAGCTGCGGCCGCCGATTCTCCGGCAGGCTGTCGATCCAGGCGTAAACGGCCTGCGGGTCGACGATCTCGTCGGCGTCGCCCATGACGACCAGCCAGGGGCAGGTCGGCAGTTCGAGGGGGCCGAAGTCCCAGCCCCGGCCAGCGGCGGGGGGCGCGATGCTGATGAGTGCATCGGCTTTGAGTGGCACGGCGTTGCGCAGGGTGACGTAGCTGCCGAACGAAAACCCGGCAAGCCATAGTGCGGCGCCGGGACGCGTCTTGCGGGCCCAGGCGACGACGGCGGCGAGGTCGTCGCTTTCGCCGTTACCGCTGTCGAACTCGCCTTCGGATCCGCCGACGCTGCGAAAGTTGAAGATGACCGTGTCGACACCGGCTTCGCGCACCGAGCGCTCTATCATCGTCACCACCTTGTTGCGCATGCTGCCGCCGTCGGTGGACAGGGGATGACAGATGACGGCGATGGCGTTGCGGGCGACATCGGGGGCGGCGGCCCGGGCCTCGCATTCCAGCTTGCCCGCAGGGCCCGCGAGCGCGAAGCTGGCGGTCTCGTCCGGAAAATGCTCCGGCGCTTCAGATAAATGTTCGCTCATGCCCTTCATGATACCCGCGCCATGAACATCCTGGCCCACGCCCTGCTGGCGGGCGATGACGCGGCACTGCGGCTGGGCGGCGTCATGGGCGATTTCGTCCGTGGCACGCCCGATCTGGCGCTGCCGGCGCGGGTGCGCGATGGGATCTACCTGCACCGGGCCATCGACGTCTTCACCGACAGCCACGACGAGGTGCGCGCGGCCCGCGAGCGCCTGCCGGCACCGTTCCGTCGTTATGCCGGCATCCTGCTGGACATGTGGTTCGACCATTGCCTGGCAAGGGATTTCGCGAAGTGGTCTGGTCGTCCCCTCGACGAGTTCTCGACCGCGTTGCGCGTCGAGATGCACGCGGCGACGCCGATCCTTCCTGACTCGCTCAAGCGCTTCCTCGGTTACATGGACGCGAACGACCTGCCGGCCGGCTATATCGAGCCCGAGGCGATCGGCAAGGCTCTGCGTGGCATCTCCCAACGCCTGTCGCGCGCCAACCCGGTGGCCGAGGCCATGCCGCTGCTGCTGGCCGAGGACACGATGCTTCGCGGCACCTTCGAGAGGTTCTTCCCGCAGTTGAGGGATTTCGCCCGCGGGTGGTGTGGGAGCCGCTTCAGCGGCGATAGCCAGGCTGCCTCAACCCCATCGCCGGCGTAGCCGGCTCCCATAGAGAGCCATAAAAAACGCCGCCCGGAGGCGGCGTTTCATCGGTGAGCGGATCAAGCCAGCCTTACTTCGCCTGGTCGACCATCCACTTCACCGTATTGCCGACCTGCTCGTCGGTCAGGGACGGGTTGCCGCCCTTGGCCGGCATCTGGTTGCCGTCCGGGCCCTTGTAGCCCTCGATGGCGTGCTTGGTCAGCGTGGCGATGCCCTGGGCGATACGGGCGCCCCACGCGGACTTGTCGCCGAGCTTCGGCGCGCCGGCCACGCCAGCGGTGTGGCAGCTGTGGCAGAGGTTGTCGTAGATGGTCTTGCCGTCGGTGCTGCCACCGTAGGCGACCTGCGACGCAGCGAGCTTGGTGGCGGCTTCCTGGGCCGCCAGCATGGCGGCACGGCCCGTGTCACCGGCATAGACCGCGCCGACGGGGGCGATCCGGGCCTCGGTCCGCTTGGCAACGGCGGGGTCCTGGTCCTTCGGGATGTTGCTGTAAATGAAGTATGCCAACACCATCAACAGGACGGTCAGGACACTGAGGCCGGCGCTCAGCATTGAGAACTGACGCAGGAAGTTCTGGTCGGACTTGCTCGGAGAACCGCTCACGCATTGACTCCACTGAATTTGGGTGTGCCGTCCCCCTCCCCGGGATCCGGCGTGCCTGCGGCCGCGATGCGGCGTCGAACCGGGCGAGTATAACGGAACCCTTGCTTGAGTCAGCGGTCTTGAGATCGGCGCTGGAACGGTTCATGGGAAAGGGGCTAAACATGCCGTCAGTCATGGGGGACCCCTGTCAACCGGCATTGTTCAATTCCGTTCCCCAACACCTAACATTGGCGCCGTCGATCCTTAACCTCCGGGGGGTATAACCCCCTTGGCGCACGGCGCGCCCGGTCGGAGCGGTGCCTTCGAGCGGTTATTCATCTGGGAGTTTTACATGTCGCGTTTCTGGAAAATCGCGCTGGCCGTCATTGTTGTCGTGCTGGTCGCGGGCTTCTTCATCGTCAGGAGCCACCATGCCAAGGGGGCCGATGCCGCCGCAGGCGCGCAGTCCAACGGTGAGGGGCAGGGCAAGGATCAACCGCCGGTACCGGTCACGGTCGTTCCGGTGGCCAGCCAGGATGTGCCGGTCTACCTCACGGCCCTCGGCACCGTCCAGGCGCGCAACACGGTTACCGTGCGCCCGCAGGTGGGTGGCCAGCTGATGAAGCTGAACTTCCAGGAAGGCCAGGAAGTGAAGAAGGGCGACGTCATCGCGGAAATCGATCCCCGCACGATCCAGTCCCAGTACGACCAGTCCGTGGCCAAGCTCAAGCAGGACCAGGCCCTCGCGGCCACGGCAAAGAACAACCTCGACCGCTCGACGAACCTCGTCAGCAAGGGCGGCCAGCAGTACGTGTCCAAGCAGGACCTGGACAACCTGAAGAACAGCCTCGACCAGGCCGTGGCGACCGCCAACGCCGACCAGGCCGCCATCCGCGCGGCGCAGGTGCAGCTGGGCTTCACCAAGGTCATCGCGCCGATCGACGGCCTCGCCGGCATCCGCTCGGTGGACGCCGGCAACATCGTGGCCACCACGGACGCGATCGTGACGCTCACCGAGCTGCACCCGATCTACGTCATGTTCTACCTGCCGGAGAAGAACCTGGACCTCGTCCGCGGTTCGACCACCGACGGCTCGCTGTCCGCGCTGGAAGTCTCCGCGCTCGATCGTGTCGACGCGCACGCCATTGCCATGGGCCACCTGGACGTGCTCGACAACACCATCGACACCAGCACCGGCACGTTCCGCCTTCGCTCGCTGTTCGACAACGAGAAGACCCAGCTGTGGCCGGGCCAGTTCGTCAACGTGCAGCTGAAGGTGCGCACGGTGAAGAACGGTCTCGTGGTGCCGGCACAGGCGGTGCAGCGTGGTCCGGACGGCGACTACGTGTATCTCGTGCAGGGCGACAACACGGTCAAGATGCAGACGGTGGAAACCGCCACCGAAGTCGGCGATAGCCACGTCATGCTGAGCAAGGGCGTGAAGGTGGGGGACAAGGTCGTCACCGAAGGCCAGTTCCGCCTGAAACCGGGTTCGAAGATCCAGCCGCTGGCACCGGGTCAGGTGCCCGAGGCCCCCACCGCCGAAGAACTGCAGAAGTCGAAGACGGCCGGCAAGCAGGGTCGCTCGGGCGCCAAGCGCGGCGGTTGATCAAGCAGCGCGCGGCGCGTCCATGACGGACGCGTCGCCCACGGACCGCAAGGTCCAGACACCAGGACACAAACGTGGGCTTTTCGACACTCTTCATTCGCCGACCGATCGCGACTTCGCTGCTCATGGTGGCGGTGCTGTTGCTCGGCATCCTCGGCTACCGCCAGCTGCCGGTGTCGGCACTTCCGGAGATCAGTGCGCCGAGCATGGTCGTGACCACGCAGTACCCGGGTGCCAGCGCCACCACGATGGCCGCCCTGGTAACGACGCCGCTCGAGCGTAACTTCGGCCAGATTTCCGGCCTGACCTCGATGAGCTCGGACTCCTCGGCGGGCCTGTCGACGATCGTGCTGCAGTTCGCCATGGATCGCGATATCGACATCGCGGCGCAGGACGTGCAGGCGGCGATCAACCAGGCGCGTGGCACGCTGCCCAACAACCTGCCTTACCCCCCGGTTTACAACCGCGTGAATCCGGCCGATGCGCCGATCATGACGCTGATGCTCACCTCGGACAGCCTGCCGCTGCGCGACGTGAACAACTTCGCCGACTCGATCATTGCGCAGAAGCTGGCGCAGGTGCAGGGCGTGGGCCTGGTCTCGATCGCCGGCAATGTGCGTCCGGCCGTGCGTATCCAGATCAATCCCGCGCAGCTGGCCAACCTTGGCCTGACCATGGAAGACGTGCGCAGTTCGCTCACGCAGGCCAACGTCAACGCGCCCAAAGGCACGCTCAACGGCAAGACCCAGTCCTACAGCATCGGCACCAACGACCAGCTCGCCGATGCCGCCGAATACAAGGGCACCATTATTGCCTACAAGAATGGCGCCCCCGTGCGTCTTTCCGATGTAGCCAACGTGATCGACGGTGTCGAGAACGACCAGCTCGCCGCCTGGGCTAACGGCAAGCCTGCCGTGCTGCTCGACATTCGCCGCCAGCCTGGCGCGAACATCGTGCAGACGGTGCAGCAGATCCGGCAGACCATTCCGGACCTGCAGAAGGTGCTCCCGGCCGACGTGCACCTGAAGGTGTTCTCCGACCGCACCATCACCATCCGCGCCTCGGTCGAAGATGTCCAGTACACCCTGATCCTGACGATTTTCCTGGTCGTGGCGGTGATCTTCGTCTTCCTGCGCCGCCTGTGGGCCACGGTGATCCCGTCGGTCGCCGTGCCGCTGTCGCTGGTGGGTACCTTCGGCGTGATGGCGTTCGCCGGCATGTCGCTGGACAACCTCTCGTTGATGGCGCTCGCGGTGGCCACGGGCTTCGTCGTCGACGATGCGATCGTGATGATCGAAAACATCGTCCGCTATATCGAGCAGGGTCACGACGCCAAGACCGCCGCGGAAATCGGCGCGAAGGAAATCGGCTTCACCGTGCTGTCGTTGACCGTCTCGCTGATCGCGGTGTTCCTGCCGCTGCTGCTGATGCCTGGCGTGACCGGTCGCCTGTTTCATGAGTTCGCCTGGGTGCTGACGATCGCCGTCGCCATTTCCATGCTGGTGTCGTTGACCCTCACGCCAATGATGTGCGCCTACCTGCTCAAGGCCGACGAACTGCCGGACGCGGAAGACGCGCACGAGCACGCTTCCGCCTCGGGCAAGCACACCACCTGGTCGCGCATCGTGGACGGCTACGGCAGCAGCCTGGACTGGGTGCTCGATCATCGTCCGCTGACCATGATCGTCGCCGCGCTCACCGTGGCGTTGACGGTTGTTCTGTACATCATCATTCCGAAGGGCCTCCTGCCTGAGCAGGACACGGGCCTGATCACGGCCGTGGTGCAGGCCGACCAGAACGTCGCCTTCCCGCAGATGGAGCAGCGCACCAAGGCTGTCGCCGACGCACTGGGACGGGATCCGGCCGTCGCCGGTGTCGCCGCCTTCATCGGTGCGGGCTCGATCAATCCCACGCTCAACCAGGGTCAGCTGTCGCTCGTGCTGAAGGACCGCGGCGACCGCGCGTCACTGGACGAACTGCTGCCGCGCCTGCAGAAGACCGTGGAGAACATCGCCGGCGTGGCCCTGTACCTGAAGCCCGTGCAGGACGTCACGCTCGACACCCAGGTATCGGCGACCGAGTACCAGTACTCGCTGTCGGACGTTAACTCGACCGAGCTTGCCGGCTACGCCCAGCAGATGACCTCCGCGCTGCGCAAGCGCAAGGAGTTGTCGGATGTAGACAACAACCTGGCCGACCAGGGCACGGCGCTGAAACTCACCATCGATCGCGACAGTGCCAGCCGCCTCGGCGTGCCGGTTCAGACCATCGACGACACCTTGTACGACGCGTTCGGCCAGCGCCAGATCTCGACCATCTTCACCCAGTTGAACCAGTACCGCGTGGTGATGGAAGTCTCACCGGAATTCCGCACGAGCTCCGATCTGCTGAACAAGCTGACGGTGCGTGGCAATGGTAACGGCGCCCTCACGGGCTCCAACGCCACCAGCTTCGGCCAGCTGGCCTCGAGCAACTCGGCCACGCCGGCCGGCATCGGTAATACCGGTAATGTCGGCTTCCAGGTCGGCGGTGGCGGCACGATTCCCATCACCGCGCTGGCCAGTTCCGTGGTCACGAGCGCGCCCCTGGTCGTCACGCATCTGCAGCAGCTGCCGGCAGTGACGATCTCGTTCAACCTCGCGCAGGGCAAGTCACTCTCCCAGGCGGTCGCGGCCATCCACGAGGTGGAGCAGCAGCTCAACTTCCCGCCGCAGGTGCGTGGGCAGTTCATCGGCAAGGCCGCGGAGTTCTCCTCGTCGGTCGGTGACGAAGTGCTCCTGCTGCTGGCCTCGATCATCGTCATCTACATCGTGCTGGGCGTGCTCTACGAGAGCTACATCCACCCGCTGACGATCATCTCCACGCTGCCCCCCGCAGGCGTCGGCGCCTTGCTCGCCCTGCTGATGTGCGGCATGACCCTGTCCGTCGATGGCATCGTGGGCATCGTGCTGCTCATCGGTATCGTGAAGAAGAACGCGATCATGATGATCGACTTCGCGATCGAGGCGAAACGTACCGGCCTGAACGCGCAGGAGGCCATCCGCCGCGCCTGCCTGCTGCGTTTCCGTCCGATCATGATGACCACTGCCGCCGCACTGCTCGGTGCGTTGCCGCTCGCGCTCGGTACCGGCATCGGCTCGGAGCTGCGCAAGCCGCTCGGCGTGTCCATCGTCGGTGGTCTGCTGCTCTCGCAGCTGGTCACCCTGTACACCACGCCAGTGATCTATCTCTATATGGAGCGATTCTCCGACTGGCTCGCGGAGCGCAAGGCGCGACGAGAGTTGTTGCTAGCCGATGCCCGGCCCGCTTCCTGATGGGAAGCGTCACCGGGGGAGATCGCACCACCCTCATTCGCCGGACGGTTCGCCGCCCGGCGAAACCTTTTTCCGGGATACGCGTTAAGACAGGGACGATCCGCGCGATCCAGCACGAGACAAGCCGTCCCACTGCATGAATATTTCCGGCCCGTTCATTCGCCGACCCATCGGCACGTCACTGCTCGCCATTGGCCTCTTCGTCGTCGGCATGATCTGTTACTCGCTGCTCGGCGTCGCAGCGCTGCCGAACATCCAGTTCCCGGCGATCTTCGTCCAGGCGCAGCAGTCAGGCGCCGATGCGAGCACGATGGCCTCCACCGTGGCCGCTCCCCTGGAACGCCATCTGGGCCAGGTGCCGGGCGTGGAGTCCATGCGTTCGAACAGTTCCGAGGGCAGCACCTTCGTGCTGTTGTTCTTCCAGAACGGGACCAACATCGACGCCGCCGCGCGTGACGTTCAGTCGGCAATCAACGCAGCGCAGCCGGACCTTCCGGCGGGGCTGCTCAATGCGCCTTCATACCAGAAGGCCAACCCCAACGACGATCCGGTGATCGTGCTGGCGTTGACGTCGGACACGGTCGCGCCGACCGAGCTCTACAACGTCGCCGACTCCATCCTCGCGCAGCGCCTTCGTCAGCAGGAAGGCATCGCCTCGGTCGACATCGCCGGCAGCGCCACGCCGGCCATTCGTGTCGATGTGAATCTGCGCGCGCTCAATGCAATGGGCCTTTCTCCCGATCAGCTTCGCAACGCGCTCACCGCCGCCAACGTCACCTCGCCGCAGGGCTTCCTCACCGACGGGTACAGCAACATCGCCGTGACCGCGACGGACTCCCTGCATACGGCGGAAGAGTTCGGTAAGCTGGTCATCGCCGTCAAGAACAGCGTGCCCATCCGCCTGTCCGATATCGCCAACGTCTACGACGGCCAGCAGGACGCCTACCAGGCGGCGTGGTTCAATGGTAAGCCCGGCATCCTGATGTACGTGTACCGCAAATCGGACGCGAACGTCATCGAGACGGTCGACCGGATCAAGGCGCAGATTCCGACCATGCAGGCCTGGCTGCCTGCGGGCGTCAAGCTGCACTCGTTTTTCGATGGCACGCCAACCATTCGCGCGTCGTTGCATGAAGTGCAGGCGACCCTGCTGATCAGCCTCGGCATGGTGATCATGACGATGGCGTTGTTCCTGCGCCGTCTCGCGCCAACGCTCATCGCCGGCCTCGCGGTGCCGCTGTCGCTGGCTGGCGCGTTCGTGGTCATGTATTGCTTTGGTTACACGTTGAACAACCTGACCCTGCTGGCGCTGGTGATCGCCATCGGATTCGTCGTCGACGACGCCATCGTGGTGATCGAGAACGTCATCCGGCACATGGATGAGGGTATTTCCCGGTTCGACGCAGCCCTGCTCGGCGCACGCGAGATCGGTTTCACCATCGTATCGATCACCGCGTCACTGATCGCCGTCTTCATTCCCTTGTTGTTCGCCGGCGGCATCACCGGCATGTTCTTCAAGGAGTTCACCGTCACCCTGGTTGCCGCGATCGTCGTGTCGGCCCTGGTCTCGCTGACGCTCACGCCTTCGCTTTGCGGCCACTTCCTCACCGCACATAAGAACGACAAGCCGGAGTCGAAACTGGGCCGTGCGCTGGAGCGAGGCCAGGAGCGACTCATCGGTGTCTACCGTCGTGCGCTCGACTGGTCGCTGCGGCATGCGCTGCTGATGGCCCTCACGCCTCTCGTGCTGGTGGGAATCACCTTCGTGCTCGCCGGCATGGTCAAGGGTGGCTTCTTCCCGCCGCAGGACACGGGCCTGATGGCAGCGCGCGCGACGGCCAGCTCCACCGTCTCGTTCGGTGAAATGAAGGTGCGCCAGGCGCGCCTCACCGAGATGCTCCTCGCCGATCCGGACGTCAAGTCGGTGGGCTCACGTCTGGGCACCAGTCGAACCGGTTCGACTGGCTCGTTCAATATCGAGTTGAGGACCGTGGCGGATGGGCGTGAGGACACCACGTTCGATGCACTCGACCGTATCTCCGCCAAGGCCAATAAATACCCGGACCTCAACCTGCGCCTGCGCCCCATCCAGGACTTGCCCACCGGCGGCGGAGGCGGCACCTCGCAGGGTGGCCAGTACTCGGTCTCGCTCAAGGGCAACGACGTCGAAGAGCTGCAGGAATGGCTGCCCAAGCTGGTCGATGCACTGAAGAAGAACAAGATGCTCAAGGATGTCGGCAGCGATATCGATGCGGCCGGCCTGCGCCAGAACATCGTGATCGATCGCGATACGGCGGGCCGTCTCGGCGTTTCGATCGGCGATATCGATGGCGCGCTGTACAACGCGTTCGGCCAGCGCGCTGTGTCGACGATCTACTCGGACATCAACCAGTACCGCGTGATCGTCAACGCCTTGCCGCAGATGGCGGCGACGCCGGAGTCGCTGAACCAGATTTACGTCAAGGCCGCTTCCGGCGCCATGGTGCCGATGAACGCGGTCACCAAGCAGGTGCCGGGCCTTGCACCGACCCAGATCGTGCACGAGGACCAGTACACCAGCATGGGTGTGAGCTTCAATCTCGCCCCTGGCGTGAGCATGGGCGAGGCGATGGAGATCATCCAGAAGACCATCAGCGGCATGCGCATGCCGGGCGACATCCGCCTCGATGCCGGCAGCGACTTCCGGCGCTTCCAGCAGTCGCAGAGCGACATGCCGCTGCTGATCCTGGCCGCCATCATCGTGGTCTACCTGCTCATGGGCATGCTGTACGAGAGCCTGATTCATCCGGTGACCATTCTTTCCACGCTGCCCGCCGCCGGCGTGGGTGCCTTGGCCGCGCTGGTGATCACCGATACGGAGCTCTCCGTGGTGGCGATGATCGCGCTGGTCCTGCTCATCGGTATCGTGAAGAAAAACGCGATCATGATGATCGACTTCGCGCTGGTGGCCGAGCGTGAGCATCACCTGAGCTCGAAGGAAGCGATTCGCGAGGCCTGCCTCGTACGTTTCCGCCCGATCATGATGACCACCATGGTGGCGATCCTCGCGGCGCTGCCGCTTGCGATCGGCCTGGGCGAGGGCTCCGAACTACGCCGCCCGCTGGGTATCGCGATGATCGGTGGCCTGATCATCTCGCAGAGCCTGACCCTTCTTTCGACGCCGGCCCTGTACGTGATCTTCGCCTGCCTGTCGGAGCGCTGGAAAGCGCGCAAGGCCCGCCGCCGCGAGGCCCGCCTGCTGCGACTGAGCGCTCGGTAGCAACCGATTGATCGGCAACCAGTACATGTGGGAGCCGCTTCAGCGGCGAAAAGCCAACGGAGCGGGGAAGCTGCAAGGCAAATCGCCGATAAATCGGCTCCCACATAACTGCCATGCTGCGGGGCGGCTTTCCCGTTTCGAGCGGCCGCGCCACAATGGACCGGTTTCCCGCTCTCCGGTGCGCCCTTGAGGCTTGCGCCGGTGGGCCCCATGACCTGGCCCACTCAAGCATAAGGCTCGCCGAATCATGTCCAGTTCGCCCAAGATCATTTACACGCTTACCGACGAGGCACCGTTCCTCGCCACCGCTTCGTTCCTGCCGATCATCGAGGCCTTCGCCGGCACCGCCGGCGTGGCCGTCGAAACCCGCGATATCTCTCTCGCCGGCCGCATCCTCTCGCAATTTCCCGATTACCTCACGGATGCGCAGAAGATCGGCGATCACCTGGCCGAGCTCGGCGCCCTGGCAACCACGCCGGACGCGAACATCATCAAGCTGCCGAACATCAGCGCCTCCGTGCCGCAGATGAAGGCCGCTATCCGTGAGTTGCAGTCGCAGGGCTACAAGCTTCCGGACTACGTGGATGCACCCGCCACCGACGAACAGAAAGACACCAACGCGCGCTATGGCAAGGCCATGGGCAGCGCCGTGAATCCCGTGCTTCGCGAAGGTAATTCCGATCGCCGCGCGCCGCTCTCGGTGAAGAACTTCGCTCGCAAGCACCCGCATCGCATGGGTAAGTGGTCGGGCGATTCGAAATCGCACGTCTCCCACATGGACGGTGGCGATTTCTACGGCAGCGAAAAGTCGGCCACGCTCGATAAGGCCGGCAGCCTGCGCATTGAATTCACCGCCGCCGACGGCAGTGTGAAAGTGCTCAAGGACAAGGTCGCCGTGAAGGCCGGTGAGATCGTCGACGCCGCCGTGATGAGCAGGAAGGCGCTCGCCAGCTTCATCGATGCCCAGATCGCGGACGCGAAGGCCAAAGGCGTGCTGTTCTCGCTGCACCTGAAGGCCACCATGATGAAGGTCTCCGACCCGATCATGTTCGGTATCGCCGTGCGCGAGTTCTACAAGCATGTGCTGGGCAAGCATGCCGACGCCCTCAAGCAGATCGGCTTCGATGCCAACAACGGCATCGGCGACCTCTATGCCCGCCTCGACAAGCTCGATGCCGCCACCCGCGCGACCATCGAGGCCGACCTCAAGGCCGAATACGCCCACCGTCCGGCGCTGGCCATGGTCAACTCCGATAAGGGCATCACCAACCTGCACGTGCCCAGCGACGTCATCGTCGACGCCTCCATGCCGGCGATGATTCGCGACTCGGGTGGCATGTGGAACGGCGAAGGCAAGCTTCAGGACGCGAAGGCGGTCATCCCGGATCGTTCCTACGCCGGTGTTTACCAGGCAGTGATCGAGGACTGCATCGCGCATGGCGCCTTCGATCCGGCGACCATGGGCAGCGTGCCCAATGTCGGCCTCATGGCGCAGAAGGCCGAAGAATACGGTTCGCACGACAAGACATTCCAGATCCTGGCGGACGGCAAGGTACGCGTCCTCGCCGACGACGGCAGCATCGTTTTCGAACACGCCGTGGAAACAGGTGACATCTGGCGCATGTGCCAGACCAAGGACGCGCCGATCCAGGACTGGGTGAAGCTCGCGGTACAACGTGCCCGTCTGTCGGCGACGCCGGCGGTGTTCTGGCTGGACAAGCACCGCGCGCACGATGCGCAGGTGATTGCCAAGGTCGAGCGCTATCTCAAGGATCACGACACCAGCGGCCTCGACATCCGCGTTCTCGATCCGGTCGCTGCGACCAACCTGTCGTTGGATCGCATCCGCAAGGGCGAGGACACCATCTCCGTCACCGGCAACGTGCTGCGCGATTACCTGACCGACCTGTTCCCGATCATGGAGCTGGGTACCTCGGCCAAGATGCTGTCCATCGTGCCGCTGATGGCGGGCGGCGGTCTGTTCGACACCGGTGCGGGCGGTTCGGCGCCGAAGCACGTGCAGCAGTTCGTCGAAGAGGATTACCTCCGTTGGGATTCGCTCGGCGAGTTCCTCGCGCTGGCGGCGTCGCTTGAGCACCTGGGCGAGCGCTACGACAACAAGCATGCCCGCGTGTTGGCGAAGACGCTCGACATCGCCAACGGTCGCTTCCTGGACAGCAACAAGTCCCCGGCGCGCAAGGTCGGCGAGATCGACAACCGCGGCAGCCATTTCTACCTCGCCATGTACTGGGCCGAAGCGCTCGCCGCGCAGAATGACGATGCCGACCTGAAGGCGAAGTTCACCGTCGTAGCGAAGACGCTGGCCGACAACGAGGCAAAAATCATCGGCGAGCTCAACGGTGCCCAGGGCAAGCCGGTCGAGATCGGGGGTTACTACCACCCCGACATGGCGCTGGTCAGCGCCGCCATGCGGCCCAGCCCCACCTTCAACGCGGCACTCGATGTATTGAACGCATCGCGTTGATCGGGTCGGGCGGCCCGTCGTTCGACGGGCCGCCCACGGTCGAATCAACGTATCCGGGGACGTATCAGCGCAGGCCCCAGGTGGCGGGCGTCGCCTCGATGGCCCATTGGGCCATCAGCTCGTGCACCCGTGTCGTGGGATGCAGCGTGTCCCAGAAAACGTACCTGGAAGGATCGACGCAATCCGCGCGGCGTTTTTGCGCCTTGATGTACGAGGTCGAACTCGGCGAGTCGATCGCCAGGCAGGAGTCCTTCGTATTGGTGATACCGAAGCGTCCGGGCGTCGTCAACACGTCGTCGAAGTAGGCGCGAACGTTGACGATGCGGACGTCGGCAGGCGTCGTCGCGTTCACCCGCTCGACCAGCTGGACGAGGTGATGGTTGTAGTACTCCACCTTGCCCAGGACGCCGTTCGCATCCGTCCGGCCCAGGCGGAATACCGGGGCGACGGAGACGTCGGGCAGGTTGACGACAAGGATCTTCCGCGCGCCCTTTTCGACAAGGCGACGCAGTGCGATTTCCTGGTCCTCGATGATCTTTGGCGCCGTTTTCGTGTCGTTGACGAAGTCGTTGCCGCTGATCAGGAAGGTGAACAGCGTGCGCGATGGGTCGTAGCCCTTTGCCTTGGCCGCATAGTTGAAAAAGCCGTCGATCTGGGTGCCGATCCCGTGGATGATGCCGAACTTCGCGTCCTTGGTCTGCGCGCCGCCGATGGCCCAGTTGTTCAGGGTGAGGCCGGTGCGCGCGGCCATGTGTTCGATCCATGTCGGGCCGTTGCTGAAACGCCCGAGGTACCACGACGCACCGGGTAGCTTCCACTGCGATTCGTTGAACATGTTGCCGGTGTCGCTGAGGCTATCGCCGAACGAGACGATGCGTTCGACCGGTTTTCCCTTCGCAAGGTCGCCGTTGTGCCAGATCTCGTAGTTGTAACTCTGCGCGTTGTCGGCGGCACCGATCATGGCCAGGCCATTGGCATCGGGCATCGTCGAAATCTTTTTCATGCAGGCGGTGCGCAGCGTCGCCGGCGCGGCGTCCGTGAAGAACATGCTGCGCGACTTCAGTATCGATGCGTTGTGCCATTGCCCGCGGAGAATATGGTCGGCCGCAACGAAGCGCGTGGCGACGCCGGTGGGGTCCGACTTCAGGCGATAGTGGCAGCGTAGGCCGGTATTGATCTCGCTGAAGGGGCCGCCCTGAACGGTGGGCGCCTGCGGCGCGGCATGCGAGACAAGAGCGAAGCCGGCGAGAGCACAACCGGCGGCGTAAGCGAAGGCGCGTCCAATCGGGGACATGAGAAACTCCTGTGGGGATGGGGTGCCGGAAGACTCTCTTCCGACGCCGACATCGTGCCCCTGCGCCATGTGCTTGAATGTCGGCCATCGCTGGGGGATGGGCCGGGGTTCTCCTTCACATATCTAGGCTTTGAGGTGAGGCGCTATCGGTCGGACACCGATAGCGCCTCTGTGCGAAGCAGCTCAAGCCGCGCTGGCGTCCCGGAGTTTCTTCAGTTCGTCGTCACCCAGCACGAGTGCCGCCGACTTTGCCAGTTCATCGAGTTGCTCCACGGTGGTCGCGCTGGCGATCGCCGCGCTGATCGCAGGCTGTGCCATCACCCAGGCCAGCGCCACCTGTGCCGGCTTCGCGGCGTGTGCCTCGGCGACCTCGTCGAGCGCAGCGAGCACGCGATGGCCGCGCTCGGTGAGGTACTTCTTCACCGAACCGCCGCGGGCCTTGCTCTTTTCCAGGTCCGCCTCGCTCCGATACTTGCCACTGAGGAAGCCGCTGGCCAGCGAGTAATAGCTGATGACGCCAACGTCTTCCTTGACGCACAACGGCTGCAGGCCTTCTTCGAAGCCGGCGCGATCCATCAGGTTAAATTCCGGCTGCAGCGACTCGTAGCGCGACAGCCCCTTCGCTCCGCTGGTAGAGAGTGCATCGGCAAGGCGGTTGGTACTGTAATTGGAGGCGCCGATTACGCGCACCTTGCCGGCCTTGACGAGGTCGTCGAAGGCACGCAGGGTTTCTTCCAGCGGCACTTTCGCGTCATCCTCGTGCGACTGGTACAGGTCGATGTGATCGGTTTTCAGGCGGCGCAGCGAATCTTCCACCGCTTCCTTGATATTGGTCGGCGCCAGGCCCGGGTAGCGCGCCCACTTGCCGACCTTGGTCGCGATGACGACGCGGTCGCGCTTGCCGCTCTTCTTCAGCCAGTTGCCGATGATGGTCTCGGACTCCCCGCCTTCGTTACCGGGCACCCAGGCTTCGTAGACATCCGCCGTGTCGATCAGGTTGAAGCCGTGGTCGACGAAGGCGTCGAGGAGCTCGAACGAGCGTGGCTCGTCCGCGCTCCAGCCGAACACGTTGCCGCCAAAGGCGAGCGGGGCGACCTGCAGGGATGAACGACCGAGGGGGCGAAGCTTCATGCGTCTCTCCGGGGAGGGCGGAAACCCCCATTTTGAGGCACACGAAGTTCAGGCGATGTATCCGTCAGCAGGTGGCGCAGGCCGGACAGGCGGGAACCTCGTTCGATGCCTTACGCTCTGCCTTGCGGGGCGTCGGCACGGCTTCCGGTGCGCCCGCGCCGCGGTCGCCGGCGAGTTGCTCGCGGCCAAGGCGGAAGATGAGTTCGCGGTCGACGATGTGCCCGTGCATGAAGGCGAGGCCAGTAAAGATCGAAGCCATGACGTACTCCTTGCGGATGGAGTCGCAACCCCTTGCGACTATCGGTGTAGTTAAGGGTGCCCGTTCCGTAGCCCGCCAAAAAGCGATATGTTTGCAACCTGGACTTGAGGATTTTTCACATGTCTCGCCTGCCGCTCGGTCAGCTTCAGGGGTTCGTCCTGGTCGCCCGGACCGGCAAGCTGTCGCTCGCCGCCGAGCAGCTCAACCTCACGGTGAGTGCCCTCAGTCACCAGATTCGCAATCTCGAGGAGCGGCTCGACCGCTCGCTGTTCGATCGCGGTCCCCGGGGTGTCACGCTCACCGCCGATGGCAACAACCTGCTCGACTCGATCGGCCACCACTTCGACGGCATCGAGCACGCCCTCAATCGCTATGCGAGCCGTCACCAGGACACCGTGACCCTGAGCGTGCTGCCCTCGGTCGCATCGAGCTGGCTCGTGCCGCGTCTGCCGCGACTGGTCGGTGCCCACCCGGAGCTCGAGCTCAGCCTCTCCTCGTCCGTTTCCGTCGTCGATTTCGACCGCGAGCCGACGATCGACGTTGCCTTCCGCTATGGCCTGGGCTCCTGGCCGCGGACCAAGGCCGACAAGTTGTTCGCCGAATACATCGTGCCCATCGCCAGCCCGTCACTGGTGCGCAAGATGGGTGGCCTGCCGACTACCTCGCTGGAAGGCTGGCCCTTGCTCGGTGATCCCTCGGGACGCTGGAACGATTGGGCCGAAGCCTTCGGTATGCCCTTGCCCTCACGTTACGTCGCGCGCTTCGACAACACCGAACACCTGCAGCGCGCCGTGCTGGAGGGCATGGGCGTGGCCCTGGGGCGGCTTGTCATGGCGCGTTCGCTGATCGAATGCGGGGCGCTCACCGTGCTGTGCAAGGAGCGGCTGCGTGTGGCCGAGGCGTATTACCTCGTCTATCCGAAACGGTCGGAGTCGCATACGGGGGTGGCCCGTTTCCGGGACTGGTTGCTGGGCGAGGCCCGGGAATATGAGGCAGGAATCACGGCCGGAGTGGCCTGATTCTTCTGTAGGAGCCGATTCATCGGCGATGGGGGTTGCGGCAACCTTGTTATCGCCGATGAATCGGCTCCTACAAAGAGCGCGGGAACGCTTGACCGATCCTCGCTGCGGCGCGACAATTCCCGGGCTACCGCTCAGCACTTCTCGCGCGGTGGCACCCTTCTTAGTTTACCCAGGCTTATGGACGTCTACCCTAGTCGACGCGCCGGCTTCCGCTCGCATCGGAGCCCGGCGCTGGCAAAACTCATCGCCCGCGGCGACCGCACCCGGTCTGTCGGCGCTTTCCTCCGCTAGGGAAAGTCCGGCTCTCCTCGTCGGAAGCTCGCGAGCTTCCGTTATTCGAGGATTGAGCCATGTACATCCAACTCGAAAAGACCGGTCCGCGCATGTTCGGCCGCCGTCTCGCTTTCGCTCTCGCCCGTCGTCGTGCCACCGAGGCCTCCCCGGCCAAGCGCACGATCACTGTTCCGCGCTCGCTCGACGCCACTGAAAGCAATCTGAAACAGGCTGGCGGCAAACTGCCGCAGGCATGAACAGCGACATAGACTCTACGGCGCGGCTTTCGCCGTCCGCCGTCACGATTACCCGGAAACCGAACGTCGGCTGCGCGCCGGCGCGTACGCCTTCAGCTGCCAGCTGAGAGCCGCTCGCGCCCGCCCGGAGACGTCGTCCGGAAAGGCAGTGAGCCATGAAGAAGCACATCTCGCAGGCGGCCGTCGCCGCCAAAGCCTTCACCAACGCCAGTGCCGACGCCTACCGTCCGGCCGATGAGCTGCTGCGTTCGCTGGAGGCTCGACTGGACGGCCTGGACGAGGCGGCCATCGCCGAGCGGCTGGACCGCGACGGCATCAACGAAGTAGGCCACGAGAAGCCGCCGCACTGGTCGATCCAGCTGCTGCACGCCTTCCGCAACCCGTTCATCATCGTGCTGCTGGTGCTCGCCGTGGTCCAGCTGGTCACCGATTCCGATGACCTCACGGGCCCGGTGATCATCGCCGTGATGGTCGGTATCAGCGTCCTCCTCTCCTTCACCCAGGAGTTCCGCTCGTCGCGGGCCGCCGAGAAGCTCAAGGCCATGGTGCGCAACACCTCCACCGTGACCCGCCGCGCCGAGGACGGCCACGCCGAGCGCATTGAGGTGCCGGTCGAGGAATTGGTGGTGGGCGATATCGTCCATCTGGGCGCCGGCGACATGGTGCCGGCCGACCTGCGCCTGCTCGCGGCCAAAGACCTGTTCATCAGCCAGGCGATCCTTACCGGTGAATCCCTGCCGGTAGAGAAGGCCGCGCCGAACGCCACGACCGGCGCGGGTTCCGCCGACGGCCCGCTGGACCTGCCGACCGTCTGCTACATGGGCACCAACGTGGTTTCCGGCACGGCGACGGCGGTCGTGCTGGCCACCGGCGCGCGCACCTACCTCGGCTCTCTCGCGCACACCCTCTCGGGCGAGCGCGTGCAGACCAGCTTCGACCGGGGTATTTCCTCGGTCAGCTGGCTGCTGATCCGCTTCATGGCGGTGATGGTGCCGGTGGTTTTCCTGATCAACGGCTTCGATAAGCACGACTGGGTCGAGGCCTTCATGTTCGGCCTCTCGGTCGCCGTGGGCCTGACGCCGGAGATGCTCCCGCTGATCGTCACCGCGAATCTGGGCAAGGGCGCCATCGCCATGTCGAAGCGCAAGGTGGTGGTCAAGCGCCTCAACGCCATTCAGAACTTCGGCGCGATGGACGTGCTGTGCACGGACAAGACCGGCACGCTCACGCTGGACAAGATCGTGCTCGAGCGCCATGTGGATCTCAACGGCGACGACTCCGACGACGCGCTGGAATACGGGTACCTCAATAGCCGTTTCCAGACCGGTCTGCGCAACCTGATGGACAAGGCGGTGCTCACGCACCGCGACCTCGAGCCGATCGCCTCGCGCTTCCATGTAGTCGACGAGATTCCGTTCGACTTCCAGCGCCGGCGCATGTCGGTGGTGGTCTCGGACGGGCGCGGCGAACAGCTGCTCGTCTGCAAGGGTGCGGTCGAGGAGATGCTGCAGATCTGCAGCGAGGCACGCATCGGCGATGTCGTTGAGCCCATGACGTCGGAGAAGCGCGCCGAGATCCGCGCCATGACGAACGAGCTCAACGAAGACGGCCTGCGTGTGCTCATCGTGGCGATTCGTCGCGATCCCGCCGGCGAGCGGGCCTATGGCGTGGCCGACGAAACCGGCCTGACCGCGGTCGGCTGCCTGGCCTTCCTCGATCCGCCGAAGGACTCGGCTGCCACGGCCATCCGGGCACTCAATCACCACGGCGTCGCGGTGAAGGTCATCACCGGCGACAACGAAGCCGTGACACGGAAGATCTGCACCGAAGTCGGCCTCGATGTCACGGCGTCCGCCCTGGGTCGCGATATCGAGCAGCTCGACGACGACGCGCTCGATGCGATGGTCGAGAAGACCACGGTCTTCGCCAAGATGTCACCGGTGCAGAAGGCGCGCGTGGTCAAGGCGCTGCAGCGTCGCGGTCACACCGTCGGCTTCCTTGGTGACGGCATCAACGATGCGCCGGCGCTACGCGAAGCGGATGTCGGCATTTCGGTCGATACCGCGACGGATATCGCCAAGGAGTCGGCGGACATCATCCTGCTCGAGAAGAACCTGATGGTGCTGGAGGAGGGTGTGATCGAAGGTCGCGTCACCTTCGGCAACATCATGAAGTACATCAAGATGACTGCCAGCTCGAACTTCGGCAACGTGTTCAGCGTGCTTGTCGCGAGCGCCTTCCTGCCGTTCCTGCCGATGCTGCCGTTGCAGATCCTCGTGCAGAACCTGCTGTACGACCTGTCCCAGCTGTCGATCCCGTTCGACCGCATGGACGAGGAATACCTGCGCCATCCGCGCAAGTGGGATGCGGGCGACATCGGTCGCTTCATGGTCTGGATCGGACCGGTCAGCTCGGTGTTCGACATCACCACGTTCTGGCTGATGTGGCATTACTTCGGTGCCAACGATGTTGCCCACCAGTCGCTGTTCCAGTCGGGCTGGTTCATCGAAGGCCTGCTCTCGCAGACCCTCGTGGTGCACATGATCCGCACGCGGCGGGTGCCGTTCCTGCAGAGCGTGGCCTCTGCCCCCGTGTTGGCGCTGACCGGCGCGATCATGGTCATCGGCATGCTGATTCCCTACTCGGGTCTTGGCGCGCGCATCGGCATGGTGCCGCTGCCTGGCATCTACTTCGCGTGGCTGGCGGTGACGCTGGTGAGCTACTGCGTACTCACCCAGCTGATGAAGACGATCTACATCCGCCGCTACGGACGTTGGTTGTAAGACTACGAAAAGGCATGGGCGTCGATGGACAGACGCCCATGCGCGAACGCGGTGTCATGTGTGCTCCCCAACCAAGGAGACACCACGATGCTTCGTAACACCCTTGCTGCCGCTCTGCTGTTCATTCCGGCCATCGCCATGGCACAGACCGAGACGGCACCGAAACCGGCACCGGTGCCCGCCGCCGAGCGCTATGTGGACGCGATGAACTGGCCGGCGTCGGAAGCCGGCATGGAACGCTTCGAGAAGCTCACCGAACACCTCTCCGGCGCGTTCAGCGCCATCTGCGGCGACACTTTCTGCGAAGGCGACTACGGCAATCTGCGGCCGATGGAGCTGCGCTGCTCGGTCGATTCCACCAAGGGCACGATGAAGCAGTGCCTGTGGACCTTCGCCGGCAGCTACACGCAGATCAACGGCAAATCCGGGGCCGTGCAGGTCAACGCCAAGCTGTTCAAGTGCAAGCTGGCCCTTGCCAAGGACACGCCGGTGGAATCGTTCTACGAGGCGCTGATGTCGTCGAAGGAACCGCTGGAGGTGAAACTCCCGATGACCCGCAAGACTGTCTTTGACGGCCTCAACGCCTGCCTGTAACCGGCTCATCGCAGTAACGGAACGCCCTGCCGCGAGTTCCCTTGCGGCAGGGCGTTTTTATTGGTCCTCTCGGGATACCCACCCACTGAGGTCTCCCGCATGCGCAACGCGCTCCCCGTCGCCGTCCTCCTGCTTTTCATCGCCGCGCCTTGCCTTGCCGACGAGTCGCCCAAGGCGCAGGTCCAGCAGGTGGTCGACAGCTTCCAGGTATCACTCAAGGCCAAGGACGCCAAAGCCCTCGGCGACCTCTTCCTGCCGGAGAGCAAGGCGTGGATCACCACCCTGGGCGAACCCTCCTTCACCAACGTCAAGGCCAAGCACCCCGAGGTAACCCGCTACAAGGCGGGCAGCTGGCAGGAGTTCACCGATTTCGTCGGCAAGGCCAAGGGCAGCGTCGAGGAACGGTTCCACAACGTACGCATCGAAACAGACGGTTCGGTGGCATCGGTCTATTTCGATTTCGAGTTCCTGATGGACGGCAAAGTCGGTAACCATGGCGCGGAGACCTGGCAGCTGGTCCGCACCGACAACGGCTGGAAGATCGCCGCCATGCTCTACTCCTCCAACTTCTGACCGATACAATCGGCGGCAGTCGGGGAAGGGTAGTCATGCAGGAAGATCGGAACGTCACGGTATCGCCGGGCATGGCCTGGATCGCAGGCCTGCCGATTTTCGGCTGCATGGTGATCATGGGTTTTCCCTCGTCGGTCACCGACCCGAAGGCGCTGGCGTTCCGCCTGTTCTACACCTTGTCGTATCTTGCCTGGATCGTGCCGCTGGGCTGGATACAGCGTGTGCTGTGGCGGCGTGGCGCCAGCTGGTGGACGATGGCGGCGGTGCTGCTCCCGGTGAGCTATGCCATGTCCGTGCTCAACGCGGTGATCGCGCTGGAGAACCTGGCCAGCGCGGAGATGCGCGCGAAGGTCACCTGGGTGTGGATCTTTGGCGGTCTCGACGGTTGCTGGCTGGCCCTCATCGCGTTCTGCGGTTTGCAGGCGATGGTGTTGCATCGTGCCGCGTTGCGCGCCGAGGGCGAGCGCCTCGTACTCGCCGCGCAGGCGACACGCGACGCCGAACTGCGTGCGCTGAAGTACCAGCTGCAGCCGCATTTCCTGTTCAACACGCTCAACGCCATCTCCGCGCTGGTCAACGACGATCGCAAGCGCGACGCCAGCCGCATGATCGCCCGTCTCGGCGATTTCCTTCGCACCACGCTCGAAGAAACGCATGGGCACGAAGTAACCGTCGGTGACGAGGTGGTGTTCACCTCCGCCTATCTGGACATCGAGAAGGCGAGGCTGGGCGACCGCCTGCGCATTGACATTCATACCGGACCCGGCGCACTCGATGCGCTGGTGCCGCACCTTCTGCTCCAGCCGCTGGTCGAGAACGCGATCCGCCATGGCATCGCGCCGCGCGGGGAGGGAGGCACGGTGTCGATCCGCGTGCAGCGTGAAGCCGACATCCTGCGCGTTCAGGTGGAGAACGACAGGCTCGACGGGGTCGCGAGCGACGGGCACGGCGTTGGCCTAGCCAACGTACGCGCCCGTCTCAATGCCTTGCATCCGAATGCACACGGGTTCGAAGCGGGTCCTGTCGGCGCGCAATGGCGCGTGACGGTTGAATTGCCCTGGCGGTTGTCGTCGCAGCCGAAGGTGGCGGAATGATTCGCGTGGCCGTGGTCGACGATGAACCTCTGGCGCGAAGCGGCGTGCTCGCGCGTCTGCGCGCCGAGCCGGACGTCACCGTCGTGGCCGAATGCCGCGATGGTCACGCGCTGGCAGCGTTGCGTAAGGATGCGGTCGATGTAGCCTTCGTTGACGTTCAGATGCCCGGTTTGAGCGGGCTCGACGCACTGGCCGCGATCCCCGCCACTGAGCGCCCTTTAGCCATTCTGCTTACCGCTCACGACAGCTTCGCCTTGCGCGCCTTTGAACTGAACGCGATCGACTACCTGCTGAAACCGATCGATGACGAACGCTTCGCTGAATCGATCGATCGCGCGCGCCGGCAACTCGGGCGTGCGACGACGAGCCACTGGCCGGAACGCTTCGGCATCCGCATCGGCGCACGGTTAAGCTTCGTCGAGGCGGTGGACATCATCTGGATCGAAGCCGATGGGGACTACGCCGCGTTGCACGTGAACGGGCAGCGCCACCTCCTGCGCGAAACCCTGACCACCCTGTCGCGCAAGCTCGATCCGTCGCGCTTCCTGCGCGTGCATCGATCGGCCATCGTCCGCGTGGACCAGGTGGCGGAGTTCCAGCCCCGGCCCAATCGTGATGCTGTACTTCGGCTGCGCGACGGTACGACCCTGCGTGCGAGCCGCACCTATATCGACGCCTTGCTCGCCGCGCTTCATCAGGAGCGCTCGTAGCCTCGTCAGTCGCCATGGCGCCGCGCCTTCGAATTGCCACTTTCCCGCCCCACGCCGCGCTCCGCTATCGCGCATATTCACCATGAACCATGCAAAGGAACGCCCATGTCCCGCCTTGCCGGACTCGACACCCTTCGTGCCGCCGCCATCGCGTGGGTCATCCTTTTCCACAGCTACCTGATCGGCGGCCTGGGTGAAGGCTACGGGTTGTTTCAATGGTCCGGCTGGATGGGCGTGGACCTGTTCTTCGTGCTCAGCGGTTACCTGATCGGGACGCAGGTGTTCAAGGCCTTGCAACGGACCGGGACGCTCGATTTCCCGGCCTTCTACAAGCGCCGTTTCGTTCGCATCCTTCCCGCGTTCTTCGTCGTGCTCGCACTGTACGAACTCTGGCCGGCGTGGCCCGAAACCAAGGGCATGCAGCCGCTGTGGCAGTTCCTCACCTTCACCTTCAACCTTCAGTACAACAACGACGACAACTACGCGTTCTCGCATGTGTGGTCGCTCTGCGTCGAAGAGCATTTCTACCTGGTGTTTCCGTTCCTCGCCTACGCGCTGACGCGCAAGCCAGCCGCGTGGAAATTCGCCGTGGTCGCCGCCATCGTGGTCGTCGGCGGCATGCTGCTGCGTGCGTGGCTCTGGACACATTTCGTCGGGCCTGCCGGAAGCAGCGTGGGTGGCGCGGCGGACGATCGCGGCCTGCGATACCTGCGCTATCTCTACTACCCGACCTGGGCGCGCCTTGATGGCCTGGTCGCCGGCGTCGCGCTGGCTGCCTGCGGTGTCTACCGGCCTACATGGTTCGCCTGGGCCCACGCGCGCGTGAACCTGCTGCTGGCGCTGGGCATCGCGCTGCTCGCCGCCGCCATCATGCTTTTTGACGCGGCACGTGCCGACTTCTGGCCCTGCGTCGTCGGGTACCCGCTGGTCGCGTTGGCGATGATGGCCTTCGTCGCCGCCGGCACCGGGACCACGTGGTTTGCACGCTTGAGGATTCCCGGTGCGGGCTGGCTGGCATCGGTCTCGTACAGTTTGTATCTGAGCCATAAGGGCGTCTTCATGCTCGTCCAGGCAGGGCTCGTTGGCCGGCTGGCGGACGACGGCCTGCTGCGCTTCGCGATCTATGTCGTGGCGACGCTGGCAGGTGGTGCGGTCCTGCACTACGCGGTGGAACGGCCCTTCCTGCGTTGGCGTGACGCACAAACGAAGACGGCGCCCGAAGGCGCCGTCTTGTCGAGCTGATTGGAAGCCTGAGCGTTGTGTGGGAGCCGGCTATGCCGGTGATGGGTTGAGGCAACCTGGTTATCGCCGATGAATCGGCTCCTACATAAAGCGGTATCAGTAACGCGGGACGGTCGGATCCACTTCGCGGGACCATGCGTCCATGCCGCCTTCGACATTGAACAGCTGCGTGAAGCCGTGCGCGGCGAAGCGCTCGGCGGCAGCGCGGCTGGAAACGCCGTGGTGGCAGATGAAGGCGATCGGCGCATCCTTCGGCAGCTGGGCCAGCGCCTCGTAGCCTTCCTCTTCGAGGATGCGCGCGCCGGCGAGCGGTGCGGCCATGGCGCGGGCGTGGGCCGGACGCACGTCGACGAGGGTGATGTCCCCGGCGGCGAGGCGGTCCTTCAGCTGGTGGACGTTGAGCGTGCCAATCTCGACAGCGCCGGGAAACTTCAGGCTGAGGCCTTCGCCCTGGACCGTGGTGACCCAGTCGATGACGACGCCCTTGGCGCGCGCGGCACTGCCCGGATCGAAGTGGACTTCGATACCGTTGGCGACCACGACGATGTCGAAATCACCCGCCGGGGCGAGCTGGAAGCCCGCGCTGTGGTCCGGACCGATTTCCAGATGCAGCGCCATGCCCTGGGCATTGGCCATGCCACCACGGATGGCTTCGGCCGCCTTCTCGGTGATGGTGATTTCCGGCGGCGTGCGGTCCGGCGCGCTGGCGCCGAACAGGGTGTAGAGCTCACCGCTGGTGTACATCTGGCGGATGATGTCCGAACCACCGACCAGCTCGCCCTTCACGTAGAGCTGCGGAATGGTCGGCCACTGGCCGTATTCCTTGATGCCCTCGCGGATTTCCGGATCTTCCAGCACGTTGACGGTGTGGTAGGTCGGGATGATGTCGTTGAGCGTGTTCGTCGCCGCGGCCGAGAAGCCGCACATCGGCTGCTGGCGCGTGCCCTTCATGAAGAGCACCACCTGGTGCTCGGCGAGGAGGGTTTCGATGCGCTCGCGGGTGGGTGTATCGAGGGCCATGGGGTCACCGCGGAAAGAGAGGGGGCCATTTTACCGGCATCCGTGGCACATGGGCCCCCTTCGAGTCCGTTTCAACCCGCTAGTGACACTTCCGTGGTCAATTCCGTGAGATCGGCCCGGCAATCGACCAGCGGAGCGAAGCCGAGGACGGCCTCGGGCGAGGGCAGCACGGTCTCACGGCTGGCGCGACCCAGGTGGGTGCGGCGCTCAGTCCAGTGGATGAGCTCCATCGCCCCGGTGGCATCCTCGACGAGGGCGGTGCAATGCTCCACCCAGTCACCGTCGTTCATGTAGAGGATGCCGTCCAGCGACCGAATATGGCCGAAATGGATGTGGCCGCAGATGTGCCCGTCGAAGCCTCGCTCGCGGGCGTCGGAGGCCACCCGCTGCTCATAGTCCCGGATGTAGGCGAGGGCGGCGCCGACGTGCGACTTCAGGATGATCGACAGGGGCATGTACGGTAGCTCGAGGCGCTTGCGCACCGCGTGCACACGACGGTTCGCCCAGCAGATGAAACGATGCAGGTTGTCGCCCAGCCAGGCGATCCAGCTGCGACCGATATGCTCGGGGTCGTACTCGTCACCGTGGCTCACCCGGTAACGGCGGCCATCGGCGCCCTCGTGCACCGCGTCGAGTTCCACGCGTATACCCGCGATGGTCGAGCCGGCGAGACCGCGCATCTGGAAATCGTGGTTGCCCGGCAGGTAGATCACCTTCGTGCCCTTCGCGGCGATGGCGACGAGCTCGGCGATGACCGCGCTATGGTCGGGATGCCACCAGTGGCGCTTGGCCAGCGCTTCCAGATCGACGATGTCGCCGACCAGGTACAGCTGCTCGCAATCGAGATTCTTGAGGAAGTCCAGGAGATAGGCTGCCTTGCAGTCCGGCGTGCCCAGATGCACGTCGGAGATGAAGGCGCTGCGGCAGGAGAGCTTGGCCATGACGTCGGTTTCCCGGGTTGTCCCGGGACATCAGTCTCGACCTGGCAGGTAACCGCGGCGTGGCGGGGGTGTTTCAGGTGTGTTGCGGTAGAGCATCGCCGCTGAAGCGGCTCCCACTAGTGAATCGGGGTCCCACAGGGGTCGGGTCGCGCCGGATTTGTGTGGGAGCCGATTCATCGGCGATCAGCGATGAAGCTCCCGCAACGCCGCCTGGGCCTCCGGCAAAATCACATCGACCCACGTCGCGTACTGCGCGGCCGACGGGTGCAGCCCATCCTCCACCAGCATCCCGGGCGTCGCACCCGCCGCCCGGGAGGCCGGCGTTACGTCCGCCCATCGCGCATGGGCGCGAATGGTCTCGTCATGCGCGATGGCGTTGAAGGTGTCGATGTCGCTGGCGATCGCCGCGCGATCCCGGCCTTCGGCAAAGGCGGTGACGCCCCAGTCGGGAATCGACACCACGATCACCCGGCGCGAATCGCCGGCCAGCGCGATAGCGCGATGAAGCAGGGTGAGGAATTGTTCGCGGTACTCGCTGGCGGAGCGGCCGCGGTATTGGTTGTTCACCCCGATCAGCAGGGTCACCAGGCCGACGCTGCCGCGAAGGGCGGCCTCGTCCATCGCGATCGACAACTCATCGGTCGTCCAGCCCGTGGTGGCGATGATGCGCGGATCGCCGACCATGACGCCACGCTCGCGCAGGCGCGCGACCAGTTGCACCGGCCATCGTCCCTGGACAGGCACGCCTTCGCCGATGGTGTACGAATCGCCGAGGGCGAGAAAGGTCGCTTCGGTCACGGCTCAGGCGACCGCGCTGGCCGCGGGCGTGGCTTCGTCTGCCATACGGCCGAGCACGCGGTCCATGCGCACGAACACCTCGGCCAGCTGGGCCGGCTCGGGCAGCAGGGTGAGTCGCAGATGACGGCTCGCCGAGAGGTTGAAGCTGGTGCCTGGTACGACCAGCACGCTCTCTTCCTCGAGCAGGCGGAGCGCGAAGGCGGTGTCGTCGAAATGGGCGATCGCATCCGCGCGGATCTGCGGAAAAGCATAGATGGCACCGCCCGGGGCGACCACGTCGAGGAACGGGCTGGCAGCGACATGGTCGAGCACCGTCTGTCGCGCCTGGTACAGACGGCCGCCGGGCGAGGTCAGGGCACCGATCGTCGGCGCGTCGAGCAAGGCCGGGCGCACGGCCCACTGCGCTGTCACGTTGGCGCACAGGCGCAGGGCGGCGAGCAGCTGGAGGGCATCCCGGTACTCGGCGGTGCGACGCGGGTCACCGGAGAGACTCATCCAGCCGACGCGATAGCCGCAGGCACGGTGCACCTTCGACAGTCCGCCGAAGCTCACGCAGGGATGGTCACCGGCAATCGCCGCCAGCGGCTGGAACGGGGTGTCGTCGTAGAGGATCTCGTCGTAGATCTCGTCACAAAGCAACAGCAGCCCATGGCGCCGGGCGACTTCGACGATGCGTTCGAGGAGGGCCTTCGGGTAGACCGCGCCCGTGGGGTTGTTCGGGTTGATCAGCACCAGGGCGCGCGTGCGCGGGCCGATCAGGGATTCGATCTCGTCGGGGTCGGGCAGGTGATCATGCTCGGCAAGGCAGCGGTAGTAGCGCGGGCTGCCATCGTTGAGGATGGTCGCGGCGCTCCAGAGCGGATAGTCCGGGCTGGGCAGTAACACCTCGTCGCCTGGCTGGAGCAGGGCGCGCAGGGATATGTCGATGAGCTCGCTCACGCCGTTGCCGATGAAGACACGCTCGACATCGATGCCGACCGATCCGCGGGCCTTCTGCTGGGCCACGATGGCCTCGCGGGCCTCTTCCAGGCCCTGTTCGTGACCATAGGCTTCGCTATCGGTCAGATGGGCGCCTATCGCTTCGCGGAGATGGGGCGGGGTGGCAAAGCCGTAGCGGCCAGGGTTGCCGATGTTGAGCTTGATGATCGGCTGGCCGGCCGCTTCCATGTCGCGGGCACGCCGGGTGAGGGCGCCGCGGATTTCATAGCGCACTTCCGCCAGGTGCGCGCTGGGCTTGATCGAGGACACGTGCAGGACTTCCGGTGCTTGCCGCCGGGCGCGTTCCCGGCGGTCGTCGTCCGATCCTAACAGCGTACGAACGGGCTCGCGAGGCGGAAACAGGGTCGGAAGCGGGCATAATCACGACTATGACCGACTCATCGGACCTGGCGCGCCTGCGCCATATCGGCTGGCGCGACCCCGCCCTGCCCGACGATCCACGCCGCCTCGCACGCGTCGTGGCGCAGCATCGTGCCGGCTACGAAGTTCACGACGGCTCGGTGGCGTTCAATGCACAGCCTGCCGGGCACTTCCTCAAGCGTGGCCTCGATCCCTCGCTGCGACCGTCGGTGGGCGACTTCGTCCTGCTCGACCATGCCAATCATCCGGTGATCGAAGAGATCCTGCCGCGGCGGTCCGTCCTGACGCGTGCGGCGGCCGGCGAGCGCTACGAGCGCCAGATCATCGCGACCAATATCGACTACGTGCTGGTGATCACCGGTCTCGACGGCGATTTCAATCCGTCGCGCATCGAACGCTACCTCACGCTGGTCGAAGGCTCCGGCGCACGTCCCGTCGTCTTGCTGACCAAGGCCGACACCGAGGTGGACGTCGAGGGTGCCGTCACTGCCCTGCGCGAACGGCTCCCCGATGATGCGGCGGTGCATGCGATCAACGCGAAAGACCCTAGCACCGTGGCCCTTCTGAGTGCCTATCTCGGCCCCGGATCCAGTGCCGTGCTGGTGGGTTCGTCGGGCGCAGGCAAGTCGACGCTGACCAATACGCTGCTGGGCTATGACCGCATGGCCACCGCCGCCGTGCGCTCGCACGATAGCCGCGGCAGGCACACGACGACCCACCGCGCACTGCTCAGTCTCCCAACGGGTGGTTGCCTGATCGATACGCCGGGAATGCGCGAGCTGAAACTTACCGGCGAAGAGAACCTGGACCTGTTCGCCGACATCGAAACCCTGTCGTCGCAGTGTCGATTCGGCGATTGTGGACACAGCAACGAACCGGGCTGCGCGATCCAGGCTGCGCTTGCCTCGGGTGAGCTCTCGCCGCAACGCTGGCGCAACTATCTCAAGCTGCACGACGAACGCGAAGAGCAGGCCGCCACGCTGGAAGCACGCCTGAAACGGAAGGCCGGTCCGAAGCCTGTCGGCAAGCCCAAGCGTGGCGAATGGCGCCGCGGCGACGGCTGACTCACGGAGCGACAGCTCCCGACATACGCGGTGTGCGCCGATAACTAAGTTGCTTTCCTCATCGACAAAACGAGGAAGGCATCATGGCCGTGTATTCGTATGGGCGCAGCGCGCTCGCCCTGGCATTGTTCGGTGCGCTGGTCGTCCCGGCGCGGGGCACCCACTATCCCCACAGCGTCGTCGTAAACGACGGTGAGGCCTTTTCGCTGGACCCTGGCGACAGGATCACCATCGACGGACCCGGCGTCGGCCGCGCCGTCGAGGTCAGGCGACGCGCATCGTTCGACGCGTACGACGTGGATATCATCAATCACAGCTCGGGCAACGCCGCGCGCCATGCGTATGGGCTGCTGGCTTTCGGCGAGGCAAGTGCGTTCGTCGGTGACAGCCGCATGGTTGGTAGCGGCACACGATCCATCGGCGTCCATGCCCAGGATATCTCCAGGATCACCCTTCAAAATGTAGCGCTGACCATGAGCGCGGCGGATAGCATCGGGATCTCATCGCGTTCGGGTAGCCGGGTCACCGCGAATAGCGTGAGGTTGCGCGTCGATGGTGAGAACGCGATCGGGGTTCTCGCCGCGGGAACGGATACTCGTATTGTCGGCTCGGGACTTTCCATCGTCCACGCGGGGAAACGCGGCGGCGCGGGTAAGGCGTTCGAGGTGGCGGAGGCCATCGCCATCAGTGGTGGCGCAAACGTCGCACTGACCCACAGTTCCCTGCTGACAGAACAGCCTGCCGTGGACACGGTATCGATCCGGGGTGCCACGTCGATACTCGCCGTGGGCGACACGCGGATCATCGCCCAAGGCGTTGGCGCCTCCGCCATCGCCCTCGCGGGTGGCACGGTGACCGTCGACGGTGGCGAAGTGCGTGGCGCAGGTCACGCTATCCGTGCCGTGCATGGGGATCCAGGCGATGTCGCCGTTACCGTGAGCGGCGGTGCGCAGATCGCCGGTCGCATCGAGAACGCGGATCAGCTGCTGACCTTCTCCGCCGAGAACAGCCATGTGCACGGTGACATCGTCAGCACGGGAAGCGGCCCGCTACGTGTGAGGCTGGCCAATTCGTCGTGGATTGGCAGGGGCGAGCGCGTTGCCGAACTCACTGTCGCCGATGGCTCCTGGAAAGCGACGGGCGACAGTTCGGTGCAACACCTGGCCTTGCTCGGGTATGGACGGATCGCCTTCGACGAGGCCTCGCCAGCGAGCAGCCTGCATGTCGGCACGTTCGCCAACCCCGGCAACGGAGGTAGCGTGACCTTGCGGGCCCGGCTGGATGTCGGCGGCGCAGCCGGCCAACTCGCCGACCGGCTACTGGTCTCCGGAGACGCCACGGGATCCACGACTCTGCATATCGTCAACGCGGGGGGTGCCGGTGCGGATACGTCGCCGCTGTCGCGCGAACCGCACGCCGGTGACGGGATCAGTGTTGTGCAGGTCGGTGGGCAGGCCGGCACGGATTCCTTCCAGCTTGCGGGTGGGTATGTGGCCGCCGGTCCCTGGCAATACGGCCTCGTTGCCTATGCACCGGGCTCGTCCGATGCACGGCAGCGCCTGGTCGTCGGCGAGGGCAACGACCACTGGGACTATCGGTTGCAGAGCAACCGTATCGATGCATTCGGCAACCCGGTAAACGACGAAACTTCCATGCGCGGTGCCGCCACGCGGGCACGACTGGTGCCCCAGGGACCTGCCTATCTCGTGCTTGCCCATGCGCTCTTCGGCTACGGACGCGCGTCCATGGATGCCTGGCGTCCGGACGACCCGGCCGCGCCGCGAGATCCGGCATGGCGCGTTCGTTCGTTCGGTGGTCATGCAGCCTACCGAAGCACCCTGCCGTTCCAGCGCTACGCCACCGACTACGTGCGATCGGATCGTGGCCTGCAGATAGCCGGCGACGTGCTCGCATGGTCGTCGGGTGCCATGACGATGCGTGCAGGGCTGGGCCTTACCGCGGGGTCGATGCGCATCGCACCACGTGACGTCGATGGCGTGAGTCGCGCGAGGGCCAACGCGCGCGGTATGGCGGCCACTTACGTGCTGGATACCGAAAGTGGTTGGCACGCCACTGCGTCATACGGGTATACGCATCATCGCATCGATGTGAACACGCCCCTGCGTGGCGAGGTACTAGGACGGTTTCGTGCCAACGCCAATGACGCGTCGATCGGCAGTGGCTTCCGTTGGCATCCGGTCGAGCGCCTGGTACTCGAGCCTGCGGCTTCCCTGCTCTGGCAACGTCTCCGCTTCGCCAGTGCCACGGATCGCGATGGCCTGCTCGTACGGCCGGGTTCACCCAGCCGCGTGACCCTGCGCAGCGGCGCGCGAGCCTCCGTGCGGTTTGAACCCAGGGGCGACGTGCTCGCCGCCTGGTCGCCGTACATCGACACCCGCTACGTCATCACACGCGGTTCGGGAGAGTCGGTCGATGTCTCGGGCGTCCGGCTGGCCACGGGCAGCGCGGGAAGAGCCACTGAACTCGCGGCGGGTGCGGCATGGCAGTTTCGCCATGACCTCACGGCGTATGTCGATGTCACCGCGCGTGCGCGGGTCGGCCACGGTGGCGAGTCCGGCATGAGCGCCCGCGCCGGCGTGATCTACCCGTTCTGAGAACCGGGACGACCGTAGTGGCCGGTCAGTACGTGACGGTCACCATGATGATGTCGCTGTAGATGGCCGCCCTGGCGGCGGCCTGTGCCGGAACCCGGCCGTACACCGTCATGGTCTGCTCACTGCCTGAGCCGGTGCCGGTTGCCGTGTCGGTGTTCAGCGTGCTTCCCCAATGCAGTGTGCGCTGGGAGTCACGATAGAGGTCATATGTCACGAAACCGCTTCCGGATGACATTCGCCGCGTGGTACCGAGGGCATTCTGTCCATTGTCGAGACCGACCTGATACGCCGCACGGTTGGTGCAGGTCATGCGCACCAGGGAGGTCTTGTCGGTGGCCGTCTTCAGCAATCCGGACACGCTGCCAAAATCCAGGTCGGTCGCCGTGCCCACGGTGCACTTCGCCGAGACGGACGCTGTGATGCCCACCGAAGGTGCGGTCACGGTGATCGGACCACCCGTGCCGCCGGCTTGGCAGGTGGTCGGTGCCACACCCAGGCTGAGCAATGCCTCGTTGTAGCTGTAGGTCAGCGCATTGCTGGTGAGTGCACTGGCCAGGGTGGCAGCATAGCTACCGGGCGAGAGATTCGATTGAATGGCAGGTACGCGGCCATAGATCGTCAGGTTTCCGGACACCGCCGCGCCGTTGGACAGGATGCCGATGCTCATGTTGAAGGTTCGTGCGGTGTAGGTGGCGTTGGCGACCGTGCCCCAGGCCGTCGTGCGCGTCGAATCCTTGTAGAGCTGGTACTGCATCCGGTCGCCACTGGGGTCGATCATCGTGCGTGGCGACAGGTTGCCAAGGTCATCGGCACCCAGGCTGGCGCACGCTGTGACGTAGGTGCCGTAGAGGGCACCCAACAGGCCGTTATACGTGCAGCTGTAATTGAGCGTGGCGGTAGTGTCGACGAAGCTTCCCGTCGGGTCCACGGTGCCGAACGCCACGTTGGTGATACTGGTGACCGTGCACGTCGTGGTCGCTTCGGCGCGTCGCGATCCGCACAGCGCCGCCAGGGTGATGAGCAGGAGCGCCAGCCATTTCATGGCACCGTCGTCCGGCAGACCAAAGGCCCGATCAGTGGCAGGTTGCGTGCGCTGGCCGGGTAGGTGAGCGACGCGGCACAGTGGTGGCCATCTGGCAGGCTGACGTGAAGATCCGTGTTTCCGTGGAGGTTGTCGAGGTAGACCATGCCGTCATAGCCGACATAGGCAGGCGGCTCATCGTCGGCGTTGACCACGGAGCCCACGGGCAACGGCATGCCGTTTTCGTCGACCAGGATCGCCGAGGCCGCTCGTACGCGCTTCACCGGAAAACGGACGACAACGCCGGAGCGGTCCGACGGCGCGACGATGCTCTCGACGCGCTGCACGCGATCGTCGGCAGGCAGGTCGAGCGGATCGATGGCGAGGCGGTTGTCCTGATAGGCATTGAGGCGGGACACCAGAAGCAGCCCGTTGCTGTCCGTGACTCCCGTACGTCGGTTCTCGAGCAGCACGGGAATATCCGGCGTACCCTCGGTGCTGACCAGGGCGAAGGCATCGTCGATGCGCCGCGCGGCGAACGCATGGCCACCCATCAGTACGACAGCGCCGTTGGCATCCGCGTAGCTATACGACGACGGCCCGACATTGCTCGCGCCCACCGTCAGCTGACCGCGGTTGCCGAGCCAACCCAGTTCGGCGAGGCCACCGCCGTCACTTCCGCTGCGCCCCTGGACATGCCAGCCGAACCCGCCGTCACCGTCGACCGGCCGGCTCGCGTCCACGGTCGCGAAGGTCTGGTCGCGGTCGCGTTGTGCCGAGACACTCCACGTGGCGAGCTGGTCGAGCGACATGGTGACGCCGAGGAAGATGCTACGGTCGCTGGACGCGTCCAGGTTCTGGTTGTAGCTGAGATTGACCGACACACCGCGGCCGAGATTGCGCAGCACGAACAAACCTGCATAGCGCGAGGCGGATTGCCCCGCGTAGCGCAGTCGAACGAAGTTCGCGCCGAAGCTGGATTCACGTACGTTGAAGCCGATGAGTGCACGGTCGCTGGTGCGGGGCGGCGGTGAACCATAATTCGAAGCGACGTCACGATAGCTGGCGTCGCTGCGCACGGTGTCCAGTGAGGCGTTCACATAACGCCCCGTCCAGGCATAGCCAAAACCGTACTGCGAACCACCACCGCGCGAGCCCGCCATCGAGGCGTTGAGAATGGTGGCGCCCGCCGGATTCCATACCGCACCCACGCCGGCGGTGCCGCGGCCATCACCTGCTTCGGCATGCGTCTCCAGCGTCAAGGTATCGGTCACGCCGTGGCGCCAGGTGGCACTTCCGATCGGCGCGGTCCCGTATTCGAACGACGCGATGCCGTATGCCTCGCGCACGGTACCCACTTCGACGGACCAGTCGTCCAGGCCACCGCGGAGCAACTGGCGCGCGGAATAGAAAGGGAACGTCACCGTGCTGCTGCGTCCGAGCGCATCGGTAAGGACCACCTGGGCCTGGCCGGACTGATCCACTCCCGGCACCGCGGTAAGCTGGAACGGGCCCGCCGGGACGCGACCGTTGTATTGGCGGATGCCGTCGACATAAAGCTCCACCGCCGAGGGAGCGGTGGCCTGGCCGAAGAACTGCGGCAGCGGCGTAGTCACCCGATACGGCTGCAGCCCGAAATCGGTGCCGAAGCCGATACCGCCGATCCGCGTCGCGCGCGTCCAGGAGAGATAGCCCGTGAAGGTGTCACCGATCGTCAGGGCCAGCGACTGCGCGGGAAACGCGAGCCGCCACTGCGTGTCCAGGCGCACGGTGTCACCTTGCCAGCCTTGTCCGGGCGTCTGGTAGCGTCGAGTCAGTTCGGTGCTGCTCAATACGCCGAGGCCGTCGCTGAAGGCGCGCAGTTCGGTCAGGGCGCTGACGTTGCCGAATCCACCGCCTTCGGCGGCATAAATATCGTAATTGAGCAGCACGCCGGTCCCGCTGGTGGGCGGCGTGGCGCTGCGTTCGGCCTTGTTGAGGATCTGCCGTGGGAGGTTGAGCTGGTCCAGAGGCGCATCCACGGTGACGCGTTGCTGGCCTACGTCGTAGGTGTAGTGAAGTCCGGGAATGTCGGGCAGGCAACGTTCGTCGTCACCCGGGGCAAGAGCGAAGCCGATGCTGCGCAGGTCGGTGGCCGTGGCGCAGAGTGCTTCACCGCGGCGAGTGAAGTGGACGAGGCGCTCGGTCGCGCTGCCATTGAGCACCACCTCGAGGTAAAGCTCTTCGCCCACCAGGCGCACGCGTGGCTGCACGGTCGCCGGCGGTGGCACCGGGTCGGCATCCTTCGCTGTGGCGTGCATGGTGGCGGCGTCCAGCACGAGGAGGCTAGCGGCCGTCCGGGTCCACGACCAACGTCGACTCGGACGTTTCACCATTGATCCTCGCCTTGATCGCGCCATCCGTCGGAGAGGCGCCTTGCGGCAGATGCCAGCTCATGGTGCTGCCAGGCAGCGCGTAGCCCACCAGGCCGGCAAGGAGCACCGTGTGTTTTCCCTCCGCACCACGCCATACAACGTCGGCGATTTGCGCATGGCCGTTTCCTGCGTTGCTGACGCGCAACATCGGGCCGTCGGGTGCGTTGTCCCAGCTCGCCTGCAGCGCCACCTTCACGGGAGGGTCGCCCACGGGCGCCAGGAAGACGGGTAGGGAGTAGCGAAGGATGAACTTCAGCCCCGGGCGATCGCCCGCATCGATCGGCAGCTCGTCGACGATGACCCGGTACGACGCCTCGGTTGCCGGGGGCGCAGGCACCTGCCGGATAACGCGCACCATCTGCCGGTCGCCCGGAGCGATGGTGACCATGGGCGGGCTCACGACAAGATCGCGCGAGGGCTCGAGCACATCCTTGCCGTCGATTTGCGACCAGTGGAAAACGCGCACCTGTGCGTGTACAGGCTCGCTGCCTGTATTGGTCAGCCACAGTGCGTCCGCTTGCGCGGTGCTGGCCAGACGCAGGCCGATCGGTGAAACCTGCAGGCCGCTCGCCGGTGCCGGAGGCACGAGCAGAAACGCTGCGGCCAGCGCGCAGGCTATTGCCACGCGTCGTGGCCACGGGCACACCGTCAGTACGTGATCGTGGCGGTGATGACGTCGGCGTACGAACCCGCCGGGAAGTTCGTGGTGGGGACGCGACCGTAGACCGGTACCGTCTGGACCGTGCCCGTGCCCGTGCCGGCGTAGATGTTGCCACCGGTGCCGGTGGTGCTGCCCCAGATGTCCGCTGCCGTGCGCGTGGCCAGGCGGTACAGCTGGTAGGGTACCTGCGCGGTGCCGCTGCTCATCTTCCGGGTGTTCGCGTCTGTCCCGTTCTGCCCGTTGTCCAGTGAGATCGTGTACGGCGAGCTCGGCGTGCAATTGACGTTGAGGGCGCCCTGGTTGTCGACATTCGTCGCCGTGGACGGTTGCGTGCCGAAGTTCACGTCGGTGGGTGCGGTCGTGCTGATGTCGCACGCGGTGGTGATGGTGATGCGGACATTGAACGTGGTGGTGGCGGTCGCGGCCTGGGCGCCGCCCGACGCAAGGCCGAGGCCGATCAGTGCAGACGTGGTGAGCAGACGGAAGTTCATGGTGGATCTCCTGTGACGTGTGTCCGTCGGCTGCAAGGATCGGGGGACGGAAGTCGTCACGCGTGTGAATTCCGGCGGTCGCTGCCGTATCGACTTAGCGATGCCGAATCAGCCTAGCGTTGTGTCAAGGATGCTTGACATGGCCGGGCGTTCGGCCCAGGATGATGTCAAGCGTGCTTGACACGCTGCCTGGTCATCTGGAGGTTCGTCATGTCGTACCGCGTCGCTTTCCGACTCGCCGCGCTCGCTCCGGCCGCCCACCATGCGCACTGATTGGTGGACTGGCATGCGCCCGGTACACAGGCGCTATATGCGAGAGTTTTTTCCGGCCATGCTTGCTTACGTCATCGTTCTCCTCCTCTCGACGGAGTGGCTCAGGACCCTGGAAGGTACGGCTGCCCGTGCGGTTGTCACGCTGCTGCCGGTACTCCCGATCGCGTTCGTCATCCGAGCCATGGTTCGTGTGATCCGCGACCAGGACGAGTTCGAACGCCGAATCGACCTCGAAGCAGTTGCCCTGGCTGGGGGCATTGGGGGGTTCGGTTTCTTTACCTACGGCATGCTGCTTAGTGCGAAGGTCGTTGCCGCGCCGCCGGCAGAAGCGATCGCCATCTGGGTGCTTCCCGTGTTGATTGCCTGCTTCGGCATATGCAAATGTGCTGTCCGGGTTCATTACCGCAGCCGATGAAAAACAGCGTTCGCGAACTACGTACCGCGCTGGGCTGGTCGCAGGCCGACCTCGGCGAGAGGCTCGATGTTTCCCGGCAGACGGTGAACGCGATCGAGACCGGCAAGTACGATCCGAGCCTGCCGCTCGCCTTCAAGATCGCGGCGCTCTTCGCGCTTTCGATCGAATCCATTTTTACGCCCGAGGCCTGACGGTATGAAACGCGCGCAACGTATCGCCATCCTTCTCGTTATCGTCGCGGGGGCTTTCGCCACCCGGCAGCTCATGCGCAAACCGGTCGCTGACGGCGCGGAAAAGCCCGTCGCCGCCGTTCCCGCCGCCACGCGTCCGGCGCCGCCGCGCGTGTGGAAACTCGGCTCACTCGAGCTTCGCCCCTGCGAGCTGGCGCAACCTCATTCGGGAACCTCGGTGGCCGCCTGGTGTGCGCCGTTCGACGTGCCGGAGGATCGCGAGCACCCCGAGGCTCGCAAGCTCAAGATGCGCCTTGCCGTCATCCGCAGCAGCGCCCAGGTGCCGGCGGACGACATGGTCGCCTTCATCGCAGGTGGCCCGGGCCAGTCGGCAGCGGAGAGCTACCCAGCGATCGCGCCGGCCATGGCACCGCTGCTCGCCCATCGCAACGTGCTCCTGCTCGACCAGCGCGGTACCGGCGGCTCGCATCCGCTGAGCTGTCGTGACGACGAGCCCGGTGCGCCCGACGGCGCGTCGGCGGCGCATGGCTCCGACGCGGATGTGGTCCGCAAGGAAACCCGCCAGTGCCTCGACCAGCTCTCGCCGGGTGCCGACGTGCGCTTCTACACCACGACGGACGCCGTCGCCGATCTCGAAGAGGCACGCCACGCGCTCGGCTCGCCGAAGTTCGATCTGCTCGGCGTGTCCTACGGCACGCGCGTGGCCCAGCAGTACGCCATGCGTCATCCCGAGGGTCTGCGTACTCTGATCCTCGATGGTATTGCGCCGAACCAGCTTGTCCTTGGCGAGGACTTCGCCGTGAACCTCGACGCCGCCCTGAAAGCCCAGTTCGCTCGCTGCGATGCGGACAGCGCCTGCCATGCACGCTTCAGTGATCCCTACCAGACCCTGTTCCAGCTTCGCGACGCCCTGCGCGCCAATCCGCACAAGGTCAGCTTCCGCGATCCGCAGAACTACGCTTCCGTGCAACGCGTGCTGAGCGAGCATGCCCTGGCCACGGTCGTCCGCATGTTTGCCTATTCACCGGAAACCGCGGCACTGCTGCCTCTCTCGATCGACGCCGCCGCGCATGGCGACGTCGGTCCCTTGCTGGGGCAGGCCAAGCTGCTCACGGGTGACCTGGGCGACACCATGGACGGCGGCATGCAGTACTCGGTCATTTGTTCCGAAGACGCGGACCTGCTCACGTCGCGCCCGCAGGACAAGGACACGATCCTCGGTGACGGCATGATCGAGGCGTTCCGCGCCGCCTGTTCGGTCTGGCCGCACGGCAAGCGTCCGGCGGATTTTCACCAGCCCTTGAAGAGTCCGGTGCCGGCCTTGCTGATGTCCGGTGAGTTCGATCCGGTCACACCATCGCGCTACGGCGAACAGGTACTCGAAGGCTTGCCCAACGGCCGCCACTTTGTCCTCAAGGGGCAGGGACACAACGTCGTCGCGCGCGGCTGCATGCCGCGCCTGCTCGATCAGTTCATCGACAGCGCCAACGCGAAGTCCCTCGACGCGCGTTGCCTCGACCGTCTCGCACCGCTGCCGGTGTTCGTCGGATTCAACGGAGCCACGCCATGATCGAAGTCAGGGACCTGCACAAGGCCTTCGGTGACGTACGCGCCGTCAACGGCGTGAGCTTCACCGCGCGCGATGGCGAGATTACCGGCCTGCTCGGCCCGAATGGCGCCGGCAAGACCACGACGCTGCGGATGCTCTATACCTTGATGAAGCCCGACGCCGGCCAGGTCCTCGTCGACGGCGTCGACGCCTATACCGACGCCCTTGCCGTGCGCCGTCGTCTCGGCGTACTGCCCGACGCTCGCGGGCTCTACAAGCGACTCACCGCCGCCGAGAACATCGATTACTTTGGCAAGCTGCATGGCATGGAGCCGGCGCTGCTGGCGCGACGCCGCGAAGCCCTGATCGACGGCCTGGACATGCGCGACATCGCCACCCGCCGCACCGAAGGCTTCTCGCAGGGCCAGCGGGTGAAGACGGCCATCGCCCGCGCGCTCGTCCACGATCCTCGCAACGTGCTTCTCGACGAACCCACGAACGGCCTGGACGTCATGGCCACGCGGGCCATGCGACGCTTCATGCGGCAGTTGAAGGACGAGGGTCGCTGCGTGCTTTTCTCCAGTCACATCATGCAGGAGGTTGCCGCCCTCTGTGATCGCATCGTGGTGATCGCGCATGGCCGCGTCGTTGCCGACGAAACCCCTGCCGCACTTCTCGCGCAGACCGGCGAGAGCAGTCTCGAGGATGCCTTCGTGAAGATCATCGGTACCGACGAGGGCCTCGCCGCATGAGCGCCTTCACCGCCGTCTACTGGAAGGAAGTACGCGAGAACCTCCGCGACCGTCGCACGCTCATCAACGCCCTGGTGACCGGGCCGCTGCTCGGGCCGGTCATGTTCATCATGCTGATGAACGTGACGATCAACCGCGAGATCGCCAAGGCCGATCGCCCCATCGCCGTGCCCGTGATCGGTGCCGAGCTGGCGCCGAACCTCGTGGCGGCGCTGAAGAGTGCAGGCATCGACGCACAGCCGGCGCTGGCCGATCCCGAGAACGCCATCCGCGAACAGCGCACCGACATCGTCGTACGCATCTCGCCTGATTACGCGAAGGCCTGGAACAAGGGTCAGACGGTACAGGTGGAGTTGATCTACGACTCGTCGCGACGGGACGCCTCCACGCCTGTGATGCGCGTGCGCGGTGTCGTCGAGAGCTACGGTCGGCGCGAGGGTGCCATGCGCCTGATCGCACGCGGGCTGTCGCCTTCCACGGCGTGGCCGGTGCAGGTGGCCGATCGCGACCAGGCCACCTCGCAGTCTCGCTCGGGACTGATGTTCTCCTTCCTGCCGTACTTCTTCGTGCTCACCGTGTTCCTCGGCGGCATGTACCTCGCCATCGACCTGACGGCGGGCGAGCGCGAGCGGCAATCGCTGGAGCCCTTGTTCGTCAATCCGGTCGCACGCTGGAAAATCCTTGCCGGCAAACTCGCGGCGATCTGCACGTTCTCGCTGGTCAGCCTGCTGCTTACCGTCGGCGCCTTCATGACGGCACCGTGGTTCATTCCGACCGAGAAGCTCGGCATCGCGCTGGATCTGGGCTGGCGTTTCAGCGGTCAGGTCATCGTGCTGATGCTGCCGCTGATCCTGCTGCTGGCCGCGTTGCAGTCGCTGGTCTCGGCCTTCGCCAAGAGCTATCGCGAAGCGCAGACGTATCTGTCGATCCTGATGATCATCCCGATCCTGCCGAGCGTGCTGCTCTCGGTGATTCCCGTGCGTGCCGAGCCGTGGATGTATACGGTTCCACTGCTTGCCCAGAACCTCGGCATCGTGCAGTTGTTGCGCGGCGATGGCGTGCCGGGCTGGCAGCTGGGCTTCTGCCTGGCCGGCGGCTTCGTGGCGGCGGTGTTGGCGGTGTGGGGCGCCGCCATGCTCTACCGTTCCGAACGTCTCGCCATCTCCGGCTGACCGGGAATCATCGCCAGGTCAGGTCCACGCCGACCAGAAAGCTTCGGCCGGGAGCCGGTTCGTAATAGCGGCCGTTGCCGTCGTTGACGATGACCGAGCCGATCACGTGCCGATCGGCAAGGTTGTCCACGCGGGCGAAGGTGTTCACGCGCCACGGGCCCTGGTCGAATACATAACCACCGGAGAGACCGAACAAGGCATAGCCCGGCGCGGACTCCGTGCCGAGGTCGTTGACTGACGTCGATCCCATCGTCTGCACGTCGAAGGTGCCCTGCAAGCCACGATCGCCGCCGTACTTCAGTGCGGCGTAGCCGGTGGAGCGCGGTGCGCCCGGGATGCGTGTGCCGGCGGGAACCGGCGTGTCGGGCGCGCCGCAGCCGGTGGACACGCAGGTGAGGAACGGCGTGCGGAAGCTGGCCTGGAGGTGCGTATACGACGCAACGAAATGGACATCGCGGGCGAGTTCGGTGTTGAAGGACGCTTCGATGCCCTGGCGACGTGACCGCGCGATGTTCTGGTAAGTCGTCCTGCCTCCGATATTGGTCGCCACCGCCAGTTCGTTATCGCTGTCCGCACGGAACAAGGCGATGCCCGCCTGTGTCTTGTCGGAGGGTTGCAGCTTGATGCCCACCTCCTCGTTATGCGACCGCGAGGGCTGCAGGTTGAACGCGAGGCCCGGCCCATTGTCGGCGCGGTAGCCGATTTCAGAGAACGTCGGCGTTTCGAATCCACGGCCCCAGTTGGCGTACACGTGCGCCCAGGACGCCGCGCGCCAGAGCACGCCGAAGACAGGCGTGGTGGCACTGTACGACTGCGTGCCGCTGTCATCGGGATTCCCCGCCACGATGTAGCGGTCTGTCGAGCTGAAGTGCACGTCGCTGTGCCGTACGCCTCCCATGAGCGTCCAGTCCTCCGCCACGCGCCATGTCGCTTGGGCGTACTGGTCGAAGTCGAACACACGGTCGATCTCGTCGCGGCGCAGGTCGCCGCGAACACCGAGGGTGTCCCCCTCGAAATTGTTGTAGCCAAGGCGATGCTGGTGCTGGTTGTCGTAGGCGATGCCCGTGGCTATCTCGAACGGACGCCCTGCCAGGGTGTTGCTCCAGGTCCAGCGCGCATCGCCACCACCGTACTGGCTGGTGAGATCCACCACGCCGCCGGAGTTGCCCGGCTGGGACACCTGAGTGGCCTTGGGAATGGAGAGGTACTGGGTGATGTCGCGCTGGCCGTAGTAGGTCATCACGCGCAGGCTGTTCGACTCGTCGATGCGCTGGGCGTAGATCAGACCGGCCTGCTGCTGGTTCGCCGACTTGCGCGTGTCGTAGGTGTCGGCCGCCGAGGCGACCTGTCGCGGGTTCGCCTGGTACTGGGCCCGGGTCAGGCCGAGCGGATCCTGGGCGCCCGGGACGTCCACCGTGTTGAGCACGAGGGTGAGCTTGCGATCGTCGTCGATCTTCCAGCCGAGCTTTGCGTTACCGGACTCGCGCCGGGCTGCGCTGTGATCGCGATACCCGCTGGTGCGGAAGTGGCTGAGGTCCACGTTGTAGTCGACCGGACCCTCGACGCCGCGCGCATTGACCGAGGTGCGGAAGTTGCCGTTGCTGCCGCCGGCGATGCCGACGCGCAGTTCGGGCGGCTCGGTGCCGTCAGCGGTGAACAGCTGGACCACGCCACCCGAGGCATTGCCGTAGAGCGCGGAGAACGGCCCGCGCAATACTTCGACGCGGTCGGCCGAATCGAGGTTGAAGTGCGACACCTGTCCCTGGCCGTCGGGCATCGTGGCCGGGATGCCGTCGGTGTAAAGGCGGATGCCGCGGATACCGAAGGTCGAGCGCGCACCGAAACCACGAATGGATATCTGCTCGTCCTGCGCGTAGTTCTGCCGGTCGCGCGCGACGATGCCCGGGATGGTCTGCAGCCGCTCGGACAGGTTCACGTCGAGGCTGCCGTCCGGAGGTGTGGCCACCACGTCGATCGCCGCGGGGACGTCGTACGGCGTCTGGGCGGTCCGCGTGGCGGTGACCACGACAGGCGCGAGCTTTGGCGCGTCCTGCGCGGTGGCGGCGCCGGCCAGCGCAAGGAGAACAGCGCCAGCCAGCGGGCGTAGAGAGGGGAGTGTCATGCGGGGACCCTGCAGGAGATACGACATGATGCTCAAGAGAGTGTATGCGTTATCTCAAGACCGAAGCTTGTAGCGGGGATCGACCGGTTCGTCGCAAGCACCCATCGCCGCTGAAGCGGCTCCCACAGGGTCGTGCTAGCCTTCCCGCCCACATCCCCTCTACCCCGGTGACGCCATGAAGAAGCTCGCTCTCGCCTGCGCTGGTCTGTTCGGTCTGACCGTCTCGTTTGCTTCCCTGGCGGCCACCGAGGTCGATCAGCCGGCCCAGGCTACGCCGCCGGCCAGTGCCGGGCAGCTCACTGCCTCGCAGTTGGACAAGGCCATCGCCGGCAGCTGGCGCTCGCCGGCGAACAAGGCGCGCGATCAGTACCGTCACCCGAAGGAAATGCTGACCTTCTTCGGCATCCGCCCGGACATGACCGTGATTGAAATCTGGCCGTCCGGCGGCTGGTTCACCGAGATCCTCGCGCCGTTCCTGCATGACAACGGCCATTACATCGGCGTGATCGAAGACGGCTCGAAGGGCATGGCCGCGCTGCAGAAGAAGTTCTCCTTCGCGCCGGCGCAGTACGGCAACGCCAAGCTCGTCGGGGTGAACCACAAGGCGCCCGTGCTCGGTGCGCCGGGCTCGGCCGACATGGTGCTGACCTTCCGCAACGTCCACAACTGGGCCGCGGACGGTACGGCGGAGGCGATGTTCAAGTCGTTCTTCACCGTGCTCAAGCCCGGTGGCGTGCTCGGCGTGGAAGACCACCGTGCCGATGCGGGCAAGAAGCTCGACGACGTGGTCAACTCCGGCTACCTGCCGACCGACTACGTGATCAAGCTCGCCACCGACGCCGGTTTCAAGCTCGATGCGCAGAGCGAGATCAACGCTAACCCGAAGGACGACCACAACCACCCGAAGGGCGTCTGGACGCTGCCGCCTTCGTACGACATGGGTGAGGTCGACAAGGCGAAGTGGACGGCCATCGGCGAGTCTGACCGCATGACCCTGCGCTTCGTGAAGCCCGCCACCGCCAAGTGACATGCTGGTCGCACTGAACAAGCCCTTCGGTGTGCTCTGCCAGTTCACCGACGATGCCGGCCGGCGCACGCTGGCCGACTTCGTTCCGCAGAAAGGCGTGTATGCGGCGGGACGGCTGGATCACGACAGCGAAGGGCTGCTCCTGCTGACCGACGACGGCAAGCTGCAGCATCGCCTTGCCAATCCGACGCACAAGCAGCCGAAGACGTATGTGGTGATGGTCGAGGGGGTTCCCAGCGAGGAAGCCCTCGAGCGGCTGCGTCGCGGCGTCACGCTCAACGATGGGCCGACGTTGCCTGCGGCTGTCGAAGCGATCGACGAACCCGAGTGGTTATGGCCGCGCGATCCGCCCGTGCGGTTTCGCAAGACAGTGCCTGATGCGTGGCTGCGTATCGTGCTGCGCGAGGGGCGCAACCGGCAGGTGCGGCGCATGACGGCCGCCGTTGGGTTGCCGACGCTCCGACTGATTCGCGAGGCGGTGGGCGGCTATCACCTGGATGGTTTGGGGCTGGGGCAAGTGCGCGTCATCGATGCGAACCCTGCTCGGTAGGAGCCGATTCATCGGCGATGGGTGCTCGCGGCAACCTTGCCCGCTGCCGCGGGATCGCCGATGAATCGGCTCCTACACAAAGGCCGTTCTTACCATTCGGCGACCGATCCATCCGGGTGCCGCCACAGCGGATTCCGCCAATCGGCCGCTTCACGGCTGCGCTCGATCACCAGTTCCTCGTTCACTTCGATACCGAGGCCGGGTCCGGTAAACGGCTGCGCGTAGCCGCCATCGTCGAGCTTCAGCGCGTCCTTGTTGAGCACGTAGTCGAGGACTTCGCCGCCCTTGTTGTAATGGATGCCCATGCTCTGTTCCTGCAGCGTGGCATTCCAGCTGACGAAGTCCACATGCAGGCAGGCCGCGAGCGCGATGGGGCCGAGCGGGCAGTGCGGCGCGAGCGCCACGTCGTACGCTTCGGCCATCGCGGCGATCTTCACGCATTCGGTGATGCCACCGGCGTGCGAGAGATCCGGCTGCAGGATGGAAATGCCACCACGTTCGAGCACGTGCTTGAACTCGTAGCGCGAGTACATGCGTTCGCCCGCGGCGATCGGAATGGAGGTCTGCTCGGCGATGCGCGGGTAGTACTCGGCCTGCTCGGCAAGGACGGGTTCTTCGATGAAGAGTGGACGGAAGGGCTCCAGTTCTTTCACCAGCACCTTGGCCATCGGCGCCGAGACGCGGCCATGGAAATCCAGGCCGAACTCGATGGTGTTGCCGAAGGCCTCGCGAATTTCGGCCACGCGCGCGACGGCGGCGTCGACCGCCTTGCTCGAAGCGATGATGCTCAGCTCTTCGCAGCCGTTCATCTTGAACGTGTCGAAGCCGTGCGCCATGCGCTCGCGGATCTGCGCGATGACGTCGGCGGGACGATCGCCGCCGACCCAGCAATAGGTTTTCATGCGGTCACGCACGCGGCCGCCGAGCAGCTCGAACACCGGGGCATTCAGCACCTTGCCCTTGATGTCCCAGAGCGCCTGGTCGATACCGGCGATGGCGCTCATGAACACGGCGCCGCCACGATAGAAGCCACCGCGATACATCGCCTGCCAGAGGTCGTTGATGCGCGAAGGGTCCTTGCCGATGACGAACTCGGAGAGCTCCGACACGGCGGCTTCGACGGTGCGTGCGCGGCCTTCGATGACCGGCTCGCCCCAGCCGACGACACCCTCGTCGGTTTCGACCTTGAGGAACATCCAGCGGGGCGGGACACGGTAGGTGGTGAGCTTGGTGATCTTCATGGTCAGTTCGAGCGATAGGCTTTGACGAAAGCGGCGGCCTGTTCGCGGGTGCGCGAGACGGGCTGGCCGGGCTTGTAGAGGTCGCCGCCCAGGCCCGCGCCGATGCAACCGGCATCGAGGAACTGGCCGAGATTCTCGGGTGTGACACCGCCCACAGCGAGCAGGGGCACATCCGGCGGCAACACCGCCCGGATCGCCTTGATGTACGACGGACCGAGATTGGACGACGGGAACAGCTTGAGCGACTGCGCACCGGCGGCCAGCGCGGCGAACGCTTCGCTCGGCGTCATGAAGCCGATGGCGGTGTAAAGACCGCGGCGCCGTGCATGACGGATGACGTCGGGATCGGTGTTCGGCGTGACCATGAGATGACCGCCCAGGTCGGCAACCTGGCCGGCGAGATCCACGCTGAGTACCGTACCCGCACCGACGAGCGCGCGATCACCGGCTGCGCGCACGGCCAGCGGGATGCTGGTCTGCCAGTCCGGCGAGTTGAGCGGGATCTCGATGGCGTCGAACCCGGCTTCGATCAGTGCTTCGACGTGCTCGACGACATCCTTGGGCGTGATGCCACGCAGGATGGCGATGAGCGGTAGCGCGGTGGGCCAGGCCATATCAGTTCTCGTGGTAAAGCTGTGAGCGGCCGCCGTCGATACGGATATCGGCGGCGTTGATGTAGCGCGCCTCGTCGGAAGCGAGGAAGAGTGCAGTGTAAGCAACTTCTTGCGGTTCGCCGATCCGCTTGTTCGGCAGGATATCCGTCTGGCGTTTCCGTTCCGCGGCGGGATCCGGCGCGGCAGCGAAGCCGGCCTCGGCGATGGCGGTGAGGATAAGGCCCGGCGAGATCGAATTCACGCGGATGCCGCGGGCGGCGTACTCGATGCCCAGTGCCTTGGTCAGGCCGATCAGGCCATGCTTGGCAACGGGATAGGGAAAACAGTGCGGAATGATCTTGTGGCCGTGCACGGATGCGATGTTCACGATGCTGCCGTGACCGACCTCGAGCATGCCCGGCAGGACGGCCCTGGCGCAATTCCAGGCGCCTTTGAGGTCCACGTCGAAGCAACGTGTCCACTCGTCCTCGGTAAGCGACAGCGGGTCGTTGAAGACGTTGATGCCGGCATTGTTGATGAGGACGTCGGGCGGGCCGAACCGTTCCGTGGCCGCGGCGACCATGCGGGCGATGGCTGCGGCGTCGGTCACGTCGGCCTCGAACAACATGGCGTCGTCCGTGTTCAGATCGGCCAGCGTGGCACGTGCCTGCGCGTTGTCCTCAAGCACGTTGAGCACCACTTTCGCGCCATGGGCGGCGAAGAGCTTCGCGGTTGCCGCGCCGATGCCCTGCGTGGCGCCGGTGACGATGGCGACCTTGCCAGCCAGTCGCGGGAGGGGTGTCGTGCGCGGATCGGCTTGTGTCGCAGTACTCATGCCTGGGTTCCTTGCCCGTAGCGGGCCTCTGGCAGCCCGCGCCCTCGCGCCGGCGTACCGATGAATATAGCGCCGTTCAGCGGTTCGGCACGGACGACAGCGTCGTCGAGGCCCTTGCTGGCCGATGTGATGACCAGGCGGTCCAGCGTGGGACCGATGAAGGCCACGCAGCTCGGCTGACGGGCAGGCAGCTCAATGGTCATGTCCACGCGTCCGTCCGGCGCATAGCGCAGGACGCGCGATCCACCCCACTGGGTGTTCCAGACGAAGCCTTCGGCATCGACCGTCGAGCCGTCGGGCTCGAGGCCCTTCTCAAGCTGGACGAACTCGCGAATGTGCTCCACCTCGCCGCTGGCCGCGTCGTAGCGACAGGCCATGATCTTCGCCGTGGGCGAGTCGGTGAAGTACATCGTTTCACCGTCCGGGCTGAAGCAGATGCTGTTGGTGATGGCGGCCTTGGGCAGGGCGAGCCGGGCCAGCTTGCCCTCGCGCGAATACCGCCAGAACGAGGCGACCTGTTCCGGCCCGCGCTCGTTGAGCGTGCCGAAGATCAGGTTGCCGCCGCGATCGCAGCGACCGTCATTGGCGCGCGTACCCGGCAGCTCCGGCTCGATGTCCTCGAGCACCACGAGGGACCCGGCGACACGCGTGTCGAAGCGGGCGAGTTGCTTCTCGAGGGCGAGCAGCAGCACGCCGGGCTCGTCGGTCAGGGCGAAACAGCACAGGCGAGCGGGCAGGCTCGTCTCGGTCGTGGCCCCCGTGGTCGGGTCATACGTGTAGAGCCGCGACGCGCCGATGTCGGTCCAGCGGACCAGGCCCATCAAGTCGTCCCAGATCACGCCTTCGGCGTGGGCCTGTCGATGGGCGGAGAGGGGAATGAAGGTGTCTGTCATCAGCGGGATTGCCTCCGGTTCTTGAGCTGGTCCACCAGCACCGCAATCAGCAGGATCGTGCCGCGGACGAGATACTGGTAGAAGGCGTCGATGTTCATGAGACTCATCGCATTCTGCACAGTGCCCATGATGAGAACGCCAACGAGCACGCCGCTAATGCTCGCACGGCCGCCCATGAGCGACACGCCGCCCAGCACGCAGGCCGAAATCACGTTCAACTCGAAGCCCTGGCCGGCGTTCGGCTGGCCGCTGGTCATGCGCGAGGCGAGGATGATGCCCGCCAGTGCCGCCACCAGGCCCTGGATCAGGAAGATGGCGATGCGTACGCGGTCCACCGAGACACCGGCAAGGCGTGCCGCGTCCGGATTGCCGCCGATCGCGAGGGTATTGCGGCCGTAGATCGTCTTGTTCAGCAGGACACCGAAGACCACGAAGCAGGCCAGGGTGACCCAGACCGGCACAGGCAGGCCGAACAGCTCGGCGCTACCGAGGGTGAAGAAAGCTTCGCTGGTGACACCGACCGCCTGGCCCTGCGAGGTGATGAAGGCGAGGCCGCGGACGATTTCCATGGTCGCCAGCGTCGTGATCAGCGCGTTGATATTGAGCTTGGCGATCACCACGCCGTTGACGAAGCCGATCAGCGCACCGGCGACCAGGCTGGCGGCGATGCCCAGCGCGACACTGCCGGTGGCGTTGGAGACGATGGCGCAGCAGACGCCGGCGAAGGCGACGGTCGAGCCGACCGAAAGATCGAAGTCACGCGAAGCCAGGCAGAACATCATCGTGCAGGCGACCATGCCGATCTGCGAGACCGACAGGGCGAGGCCAACGATGTTGTCCCATGAGAAGAAGTACTGCACCGTGGCGCTCAGCACGCCGAACAGCACGATGAAGATGCCGATGAGGCTGTAATCGTCGACGACGCGCCAGAACATGGCGCGTCGGCGCGCGTCGGGCGTTTCGGCTTGCTTCGCGCCGATAGCGGCGGCGTTGGTCTCGGTCATGGCTCAGGTGTTCCTCATCGGGGTGGCGCTGGCGCCTTCGGGAAGCGCGGCGGCGAGCACGTCCGCCTCGTTCGCCTCGGTACGTTGGAACTGCGCGGTGATCCGGCCACGGCACATGGTGACGACGCGGTCGGACACGCCGAGCACTTCGGGCAGTTCGCTGGAAATGACCACCACGGCCACGCCACGTTCGGCGAGTTCGTAGAGGACGTTATAGATCTCGTTCTTGGCGCCCACGTCGATGCCACGGGTGGGCTCGTCGACAATGAGCACACGCAGGTCTTTCTCAGCCAGCCAGCGCGAGAGCACGGCTTTCTGTTGGTTGCCGCCCGAGAGCAGGCGAATCTCCTGGCGTCGGTTCGGCGTACGAATGCGCAGGCGATCGATATAGGTGTCGGCGACTTTCGCCTCGTTACGGTCGTTGACGAACAGGCCCGCGACGAGGTGGTTGCGCCGCGCGCTGATGTTGATGTTCTCCGATACCGAGCGCACGCCGATGATGCCGTCTTCCTTGCGGTCTTCCGGGCAGAACACCAGGCCATGCTGGATCGAGTCGCGGATATGCGAGGCCTTGATCGCCTCACCGTCCACGTGCACCGCACCCGCGGTGCGCCGGTCCGCGCCATAGATCACGCGCATCACTTCGCTACGACCCGCACCGACGAGGCCGAAGAAGCCGACGATCTCACCCGCCTTCACCTCAAAACTGACCGGTGCCGGGACGGCACGTCCCGTCACGCCCTGCACGGCGAGACGCACCTTGCCGTGTTCGCGCGGTCGGTAACCGAAGATGTCACTGATCTCGCGGCCGACCATGCGCTGCACGAGCTGGTCGCGGGTGACGCCTTCGAGCGTGTCGAAGTCGGCCACCTTGCGGCCGTCGCGGAAGATCGTCGCTGCGTCGCAGAGTTCGAAGATCTCGTCGAGCCGATGCGAGATGTAGATCATCGCCTTGCCCTGCGCACGCAGGTCGCGCACGAGGCGGAAGAGGACTTCGGTCTCGCGGTGGGACAGCGAGCTGGTCGGTTCGTCGAGGGCGAGGATCTTCGCGTCGCGAAGGATCGCCTTGACGATCTCGACCATCTGGCGCTGGCCGATCGAAAGCTGCTTGAGCTTCGCGCGTGGATCGAGATCCACGCCGAGGGCATCGAGTTTCTCGCGGGTCCAGGCGAGCGCCTTGCGGCGGTCGACCAGGCCGAAACGTGTGGGTAGCCGGCCGATCAGCAGGTTCTCCATGACCGAGAGTTCCGGTACGTACTGGAGCTCCTGGTGGATCACTGCCACACCGGAGGCAATGGCGTCGGCGGCCTTGCGGAAATGCTTCGCCTGGCCGTCGATCGCCACCTCGCCCTCGTCGGGGATGTACTCCCCGCCGAGGATTTTCATCATCGTGGACTTGCCTGCCCCGTTCTCACCGAGCAGGCCGTGCACGCTACCGGCGCGCACGGCGAAGCTGACATCACCGAGCGCACGCACGCCCGGAAAGGTCTTCCCGATATGCCGGAATTCCAGGCGTGGTGCGTCGGTCATCGTCAAAGACCCATTTCCTTACGGATTTCGGCGACATTGGCGCGGGTGGTGAGCATGCCGGTGGTCAGGGTGAGCGGCGGCGGAGCCTTGCCGTTCTTGACCCACTCGTACATATTCACCGAGGTCTCATAACCATGACGCTTCGGGCTGATCAGCACGCTGCCGAAGAAACCCGTGGGTTCGGCCTTGGCGAACTCGTTAAGCGCCGACTTGCTGCCGCCGATGCCCACGCCGATCATGTTGTCGGCGCGGAAACCGCGACCTTCCGCGGCACGCACGGCACCGAGCACAGCTTCGTCGTTCAGGCCGAAAGCGATCCAGTGCTTGAACTTCGGGTTCTGCGTGATCGCGATGTTCGCCGCGTTGAACGCGTTCTCGGTATCGGTCTTGGCTTCGGGTGCGTTGATCACGTTGGCCTTGGGGAACCCGGCCGCGGTGAGCGCAGCCACGGCGCCATCGGTGCGGTCCTTGGCTGTGGGCAGCTGGTCGTAGGAGATGCGCAGCGCACCGGTCTCTTCCGGCTTCCAGCCACGCTTCTTCATTTCGGCGGCGATAGCCTGGCCGACCTGCTCACCGATCTTGCTCGCCGAGATGCCCATGTGCGGCACGGCTTCGATCGGCTTGCCGGAACCGTCGATAAGGCGGTCGTCGACCGTCATCAGCTTGAGGTTGTCGATTTTGGCTTTGGCCACGATGGACGGACCGAGCTTCACGTCCGGCGTGCAGATGATGAAACCCTGCGCGTGCTGAGCCTTCAGGTTGTCGATGGCGGTGAGCACCGTGCCACCATCGGGCGCGGCGATCTTGACCAGGGTGAAGCCCTTTTCCTTGGCGGCCTGCTCGGCGTACTTCCACTCGTCCTGGAACCAGGGTTCCTCGGCCTGCTTGACGACAAAACCGATCTTGACCGGCTCATCGGCCGCGAAGGCCGGTGCGGAGGCCATGGCCAGTGCCACGGCAAGGGCGCGTAGGCCCAGGGCAATCTTCATCTTCATGCGTTCCCTCCTCGAATGACTCGTTGTTTTCAGTCGACCAGGCCGCGACGACGGGCAACGGCAATGGCGCCGTATCCCGCAAGGTCGCGCTGTTCGTCATCGCCCAGCACCGTGACGGTGCCGGAGAAGAAATCGTCGCCCTCGACCAGCCGCGCGATCGCTTCGCGCAGGATGGGCTTGCCGCTGACGACGAAGCGTGTACCCGGACTCATCCGGATCGCGCTGGAATTCTTGAGCGTGAGCAGGTCGGAGCCGAGCACGGCGCCGAGCAGGAAGTTCGCGCGCGCGTTGGCGTCGTACACGGCGAACTGGTCGAGGATGCGCACGCTGAAGCAGGCGCGGCCCAGACCGATCTTGTTCGCCGAAGCAGCGCCAGCCAGCAGCATTTCAGGATCGATGCGCTTGGCGAAGCCTTCTTTCAGCGAGCCGGCAAGAATGGTGTCATGCGAGATCACGTGCAGCAGCTCACCCGCCAGCGTGGTCACGCAGCCATCGATGCGGCGGTCCTTGTCGATGCTGACGAACTTCGAATGCGAGCCCGGCAGCACCACCACTGTCGGTTCGTTGAGGCCGAGGCGCTCGACAAGGGCGAACGACTCGACCTCCTCGCCACGCATCATGTCCATCGCTTCGCAGTTGTGCAGGCCGATGTGCTCGACCGCGTTGCGTACGCCGGGAACGAACCAGATCGGCGCATGCCAGACGTTCTCGACACGGTGTTCGCGCATGGCCCTGGCCATATCATCGATCCCTGCCGGGGCCGGTACGTGCGGAATTTCGCACAGCCCGACATTCGAGGTGATCATGCCGGAGGCCACGGCAAGGCCGATATCGGTGCGTTCGAGCTGGGCCGAAACCAGCGCCTCGGCGATGGTTTCGCGGAGGCTATCCTCGAGTTTCTTCGTGCTGCCGGTGATCGCGGTATCGCGCACACCGACCTGCCGCGCGGCCTGCGCGACCACCTCGCCGTCGGTCCAGACGGTGACGCGGGTGTTGGTGGTACCGGTGTCGATGGTGAGGATGTTCATCGCGGGTCCGTTCGAAAGCGCCACGGATGATTGGCGGCACCTGTCGAGACAGGCAAACTAGAATTTCTCCGGGGCTTCCCCAAGTTTTTTTGAATGAGTCCGCAATGAAGCGCTCGTTACCTCTCAACGCCGTGCGAGTCTTCGAACTTGCAGCGCAACATTTGAGCTTCACCAAGGCCGGTGAAGAGCTCTCGTTGACGGCGGCTGCGGTCAGTGCGCAAGTCAAATTGCTTGAGGGGTACCTGGGCACAGCTCTTTTTGTGCGTAGCAACAATCGACTCTCGCTGACCGCCGCCGGGGAGAACTATTTCCCGCGAGTCCGCGACGTTTTTCGTGCGCTGCAACATGCCACCGACCAGGTGATGGGCGAGCGCAATGCCTCGTTGAGGGTCTCCGTACCGCCGACCTTCGGTACGAAATGGCTGGTACCGAGGCTTTTCCGCTTCTTTTCGAGGCACCCCGATATCGCCGTCGAGGTCGTCACCGACGGGGCGGACGAGGCAAGTTGGGACCTCGCTATCGACGATCGCCTGAGCGAAGGGGGTGACCAGTCCATCCTGGCCACCAGTGGATATACCCCCGTCTGCGCGCCGTCCCTCGCCGAGCGCATCCACGGCCCGGCCGACCTCGCCGACCACCTGTTACTGCACGAGCGGCCCGGTCGTCGCGCCGCGTCGGCAGTCAGTTGGGAGCAGTGGTTCGAGCGCGCCGGCCTGGAGACCGCCGTGGTCTCGCGCGACATGGGCTTCGGCGACGGCACGATGATGCTGCAGGCGGCGATCGAAGGGCAGGGCGTGGCGCTGGCGCAGAACCTGCTCGTCGCCTACGACCTCGCCGCAGGTCGACTCGCCGAGCCGTTCCGGATCGATGTGCCGCTTCAGCACACCTACTACCTGGCGATCTCGCGCGACGCGGTATCGCGTGAAGAGACCATGGTGTTCCGCGAGTGGCTGTTCGCCGAAGTGGGCCAGGGCTCTCTGTAGGAGCCGACTCATCGGCGATTGTGGGAGCCGCTTCAGCGGCGATAGCCAGGCCGCCTCAACCCCATCGCCGGCATAGCCGGCTCCCACACAAAGCGGGCTCTCACAAAAGCCTCAGCAGTCCCGAGTCGCCTTCTTGCGGCGCCACCACAACGCGGCGAGCGCGATCAGCGCAGCGGCGATGGCCAGCCAGATGCCGGTCTGTCCACGGTGGATCCACATGGCCAGCCATTCGTGGTTATGCGCACCGAAATAACCCAGGTACACCCACAGCGGCACGCTGATCGCCGCGGCCAGTCCGTCGAGCAGAAGGAAGCGGAAGAAACCCACGCGGTGGGTGGCCCCGGCGGTGATGAACACGGCGGTGCGCATGCCCGGCAGGAAGCGGGCGACGAACATCATGCGGTTGCCGTAGCGCTCGAACTTCTCCTGCACCTTGGCGTAGCGTTCGGGAGTGAGCAGGCGGGCAACGAAGCGCCAGCGCAGGATGCGCGCGCCGAAATGGCGCCCGAGCAGGAACATCGTGGAATCGCCGACCAGCACGCCCGCCATGCCGACGCCGACCATCGTATGGACGTCGCCGTAACCGAGGCCGGTGATGATGCCGCCAGCCACCAGGGTGATGTCTTCCGGCAGGGGCGCCCCTGCTCCGCAGAGCATCAGGGCGAGGAAAACAGCTGCGTAGCCGTTCTGCCCGAAAAGATCGACGAGGTGATTCAATAAATCCATCAGCGACGCGCAAGTCCGGTCCCGGCCGGTCCCTTCAGGGTACGAGGGTCGGATGATCCCACGGATCGCGTTAATCTCGCGGTGCAGCGCATCATTCGTCCACCGGGGTCGGTGCGGAGCGCGCAGCCAGCAGGACGCGTAGTTCGGCCTTTTCCGTATCGTCGAGAACGCCTTCGCGGCTACGGCCGATAAGGTACTCGCGGCGTTGTGTCACGGCCTGGCGTTGCATCTGATCCAGCGAACCCAGGAACTCGACTCGCTGCATATCGGCGTCGCCCACCACCTCGGCCTGCATGAGCTTTTGCAGAGAGGCGTACTCGGGCCGGTCAAGAAAATACTCAACCAGCACGGCGGGATTGATCCCTGGCCGGGAGCGCGCCACGTCGATCAGTTCCGACAGCAGGTTCACGCCGGGACGGTCCAGGCGCAGGAAGGCGTACGGCGGCTCGACCTCATCGGCCAGCGCCGGCTGCGCCAGGAGCAGGGTGATCGCGCTACGAACCAGGCTGCGCTGCACGTTGGCCGGGCGTACCTGGTTGGAGCGATTCGGCGCCGGCTCGGGCTCGAGCACGGCCTTGGCGCCCGTACGCCGCTCGAGCTCCTGGCCCATGAGGTCGCGGAAGGCGCCGTCAGGCAGTTTGGCGATGAGCGGGCGGGCGCGTTCAGCGAGGCGGGCGCGGCCGTCCAGGCGGGTGACGTCGACGTCCCTGGCGAGCTCTTCGAAGAAGTACTCGGACATCGGCATCGACTCCTTCATGCGCTTCTCGAAGCCGTCCTTGCCTTCCTTGCGTACCAGTGTGTCGGGATCTTCGCCGTCGGGCAGGAACAGGAAGTGGGCCTGGCGGCCGTCGCGCATGCGCGGCAGCACGGATTCCAGTGCGCGCCACGCCGCTGCCTTGCCGGCACGGTCGCCGTCGAAGCAGAAATAGACATCGGGCGCCGTACGGAAAAGCACTTCGGCATGTTCGGGCGTGGTCGCCGTGCCCAGTGTGGCGACGGCGATCGGCAGCCCCGCCTGGTGCAGGGCGATGACGTCCATGTAGCCCTCGACCACCATGATCCGGGTGACGGTCTGGTTCGCCTGTTTCACCTGCCACAGGGCGAACAGCTCCTTGCCCTTGTGAAAGAGGGGAGTCTCGGGCGAATTGAGATACTTGGGGCTCTGGTCCGACGACAACACGCGGCCGCCGAAGGCGATCACGCGGCCGCGGCGGTCGAGGATCGGGAACATCACCCGTTCACGGAACCGGTCATATTTGTTGCCGCGCTCGTTGCTGGCCACCATGCCGGCTTCATTGAGCAGCTGGCGCCGGCGATCGTTCGTGCCCAGGGCCTTCATCACGCCGTCGAAGCCAGCCGGTGCCCAGCCGATGCGGAAGCGTTTGACGATCTCGTCGTCCAGGCCGCGGCGGTCCACGTAGGACGTGGCCTCGGGGCTGTTTCCCAGCTCACGCTGGTAAAAGCTGGCGGCTTCGTCGAGCAGGGTATAGAGGTCGCTGCGATCTTCCCGCGGCTTGTCGTCGCGGTTGCCCTCGTACGGCACCTTCAGGCCGGCGGACTGAGCGAGCTCCTCGATCGCGTCGGGGAACTCGAGGCGGTCGTAGTCCATGAGGAACTTGATCGCACTGCCGTGGGCACCGCAGCCAAAGCAGTGAAAGAACTGCTTCTGCGGGCTCACGTAGAAGGAGGGCGAGCGCTCGTTGTGGAACGGGCAGCAGGCGGTCCACTCGCGTCCCGCCTTTTTCAGCGGGACGCGACGCTCGATCACGTCGACGATGTCGACGCGGGTCAGCAGTTCGTCGATGAAATTGTCGGGAATTCGGCCACGCATCAGTCGCCTAGGATGCCATGCATCCGCGTCCGAATGGAGACCGAATCACCGTTTAGAGCGCCAGGTGGAAGACACCGATGACGGCCAGGATCGCGATCACGAACAGGATCAGGAAGATGGCGAAACAGACCTTGGCGATCGTCGCGGCGAAGCCGGACACGCGGCTGAAGCCTAGCGCGCCGGTAACCAGCGCGATGAGGCCGAAGATGATGGCGTACTTAAGCATGGGATTCCTCCGTCAGCGCCGGAGGAACGTCCGCCAGCCGCGCGGCGGAGAATGATGACAAGCGTGTGGCGCCGTTGTGAAAGCCGATGCTGGGGCACCTGATATCGGGTGGCATCTTTTGTGGGAGCCGATTCATCGGCGACTGGGTGCTCGCGACACCCTGGCCCGCTGCCGCGGGATCGCCGATGAATCGGCTCCTACATGGCGGTGGCTCGCTTACGCGAGCTTTGCCTTAACTTTCCCTGCCACGGCAGCCATGTCCGCACGACTCGCCGCCTTTTCCTTGATCAGCGCAACCACCTTGCCCATGTCGCGTGCCGTGGTGGCACCCGATTCGGCAATGGCTGCGGCGATGATGGCGTCCAGCTCGGCTTCGTCGAGCTTGGCCGGCAGGTAAGCGCCGATCACGCCCATCTCGTAGCGCTCGATGGTGGACAGGTCGGTGCGACCCGCCTTATCGAACTGCTCGATGGAGTCGCGGCGCTGCTTCTGCATCTTTTCGAGCGCCGCCAGGACCTGGGCGTCGTCCAGCTCGATCCGCTCGTCGACTTCACGCTGCTGGATCTGGGCCTGGATCAGGCGGATCACGGCCAGGCGGTCCTTTTCACCGCTTTTCATGGCGGCTTTCATGTCTTCGGTGATCTTTGCCTTGAGACTCATGCGCTTTCTCCGGGACGACGAAAAGCCGGCTTTACCTTTCGGCAAAGCCGGCTCGGGATTTCCGCTCTGAATACACCGGGCAGCGCGCAGGGCGCCTGCCGAGGTACCATACCCGGTCGCGAAGGACCGGGATGGGCATCAGTACATGCGGGTCCGGCGCGTCGTGTCGCGGGACAGACGGCGCAGGTGACGCTTCACAGCAGCGGCGCGCTTGCGCTTACGCTCCTGGGTCGGCTTTTCATAAAATTCGCGCTTACGCGTTTCGGCCAGCACGCCAGCCTTCTCGCACGTACGCTTGAAGCGGCGGAGGGCAAGCTCGAAAGGCTCGTTCTCGCGGACTTTAACGCTCGGCATGGAAACTCCACTTGATTAAACTGACCCGGAGTACCCGGGCGAGCCGTGGATTATAACGTGATCGATTCGAAAATTTCAAAGCCTGTTTTGGGCGTGGAAACCTCCTGTGATGAAACAGGGGTGGCCCTGCTGCGCTGGGACCCTGAAATGCCGGGCCGCGGCCTGCTTTCCCATGCCCTTTTCAGCCAGATCGCCCTGCACGCCCAATACGGCGGCGTGGTGCCCGAACTGGCCAGCCGGGACCATGTCCGCAAGCTGGTTCCCTTGGTCCGTGAGGCCCTTAAGGAGGCCGGACTGACCCCGGCCGACCTCGGCGGGGTCGCCTATACGGCCGGGCCCGGCCTGGTCGGGGCCCTCCTGGTGGGCGCCTCGGCGGCCCGCGCCATGGCCTGGGCGCTCGGCGTACCGGCCATCGGTGTCCACCATATGGAAGGTCACCTGCTGGCGCCCCTGCTCGAAGACGATCCGCCGGAAACCCCGTTCGTGGCCCTGCTGGTCTCCGGCGGCCACTCGATGCTGGTCGAGGTCAAGGCGATCGGTGAGTACACCATCCTCGGCGACACCCTCGACGACGCCGCGGGCGAGGCCTTCGACAAGACGGCCAAGATGATGGGCCTTCCTTATCCGGGCGGTCCGGCCCTGGCCAAGCTTGCCGAGCAGGGCACCCCGGGCAAGTTCCGCTTCTCGCGCCCCATGATCGACCGGCCGGGGCTGGATTTCAGCTTCTCCGGCCTGAAGACCCAGGTGCTGCTGGCCTGGAAGGCGAGCGACCAGAGCGACCAGACCCGCGCCGATGTCGCGCGGGCCTTCGAGGAAGCCATCGTCGACACGCTGGCGATCAAGTGCCGGCGTGCGCTCGAGGCGACCGGTGCGAAGCGCCTGGTGATCGCCGGCGGTGTCGGTGCGAACAAGCGTCTTCGCGAGCAACTGGCCGAAGCCGGGGCAAAGGACGGGTTCCGGGTGTATTTCCCGCGTCTGGCCTTCTGCACCGATAACGGCGCGATGATCGCCCTCGCCGGGGCGATCCGTCTGGCGTCCGGCCAGCACCAGGACGCCACGATCGAAGTGCATCCGCGCTGGAGTCTGGAAAGCCTGCCCGCGGCCTGACAGGAGCGGCCTTACTTGCGCCGCCTTACTTGCGCCGCTCTACTTGCGCAATTCAAGTCGGTCGCGGACTCTGTAAGGCCCTCTTTAGCGCACCACGCCCCCTCCATGGATATCGTCTTCATCGAAGACCTGCGTATCGACGCGGTCATCGGCATCTACGACTGGGAACGCCGGATCCGGCAGACCCTGTCGTTCGATCTGGAAATGGCCTTCGACAACCGCCGGCCTGCCGCCAGCGATGACATCGCCGATACGCTCAACTACAAGTCGATCTCCAAGCGCCTGCAGTCGTATGTGGAAGCGTCGAGCTTCGGCCTGGTGGAGACCCTGGCGGAGCGCTGCGCCGACATCGTGCGCGAGGAGTTCGGCGTGGCCTGGGTGCGTTTGAAACTATCCAAACCCGGCGCCGTGCGCGGTGCCAAGGCGGTGGGTGTCCGCATCGAACGCGGCATCCGGCCGGAATGACCGCAACCGGCCGTGCGTACCTGAGCCTCGGCTCCAACATCGACGCGGAGCGCTGGCTTGCCGCTGCCGTTGCCGAGCTTCGTGCCCGCTTCGGCAAGATCGATGTCTCGCCGGTATACCGCAGCGCCGCTGTCGGCTTCGACGGCCCCGACTTCCTCAATCTGGCCGTGGCCATCGACAGCGATCTCGCCCCCGAGGCGTTGAACGACTGGCTGCATGCGCTCGAAGATCGCCACGGTCGCATCCGCGGGGGTGCGCGCTTTGGCTCCCGCTCGCTCGACGTGGACATCGTGCTTTACGACGATCTGGTCCTGAGCGGCAAGGGACATCTGAAGCTGCCGCGCGGGGAGCTGCGCCATGCCTTCGTGCTCAAGCCGATGGCGGACATCGCACCGTCCGTTCGCCATCCCGTCGACGGCCGGACCATGGCTGAGTTGTGGGCGGTTTTCCCGAAGGAACGCGAGCCGCTGACCGTCGATGATGCGTGCACCACGGCGGTCGGGGCTTCCCGCTAGGCGGTCCGCAGGCGAATGGCTCTGGCGAACTCCTGCCCCAAGGTGCTACAACGCGTTCCACCAAGGGGCCAAAGGGAATCGGGAAATGGGTAAGTTCGCACGCAGTTGGGCGCTCATGAAGGCGAGCGCCAACATCCTCCGTCAGGACAAGGAGCTGATGCTCTTTCCGCTGTTCGCGGGTCTGGCTTCGCTTGCCGTGATCGCCACCTTCGCGTGGCCGGTATTCACCCTCATCGCACATCACCGCGCCGGCTTCGAAGGCGAGCGTGGGCATGCCTCACCGATGTTCATGCTGGTGAGCTTCCTGTTCTACTTCGTCCAGTACACCGTGGTGATTTTCTTCAACACCGCGCTGGCGTCGGCCGCGATGATCCGCCTCGATGGCGGCAACCCGACCGTCGGCGACGGCATCCGCCTGGCCATGGGCAAGCTGCCGAACATCATCGGCTACGCGCTCATTGCCGCCACCGTGGGCATGATCCTTCGCGCGCTGCAGGAACGCTTCGGCATCATCGGTCGCATCGTCGTCGGCATGCTTGGTTTTGGCTGGACCGTGGCCACCTTCCTGGTCGTGCCGGTGCTCGCCGCGCAGGACGTCGGTCCGATCGACGCGATCAAGCGCAGCACGTCGCTGTTGCGGAGTACCTGGGGTGAAAACCTCATCGGTAACGCCGGCATCGGCGTGGCAGGCGGTCTGCTGACCTTTGGCCTGATCCTTATCAGCGCCATGCTCTTCTTCGGCGCCGTCGCGACACACTCCGTCGCGCTGATGTTCGTCGTCGGCGCCGCGGCTGTGATCGGCCTCGTCGCCCTCAGCCTGTTCCAGACCGCGATGCACGGCGTCTATTCCGCTGCGTTGTATCGCTTCGCCGAAGAAGGCGATCCGGGGCAGGGCTTCGATCGCGCCCTGCTGGAATCGGCGTTTCGCCCAAAGAAGTAATCGCCGGTACCTCTGGCGAACAAGGCCTCGACACACGTCGGGGCCTTCTCGTTTTTGTAGGAGCCGATTCATCGGCGATCCGCGCCAAAGGCGCGGCCCGCTCGCGACGCCCCTCAAATACTCAACGCCCTACCACCATCCACCCGAATGACCTGCCCCGTCGTGTAATGCGCATCCAGCAACAACCAGCGCACCGCCTCGGCCACGTCGTCCGGCTCGCCTTTGCGCGCCAGCGGCGTCTTCGCGATCAGCGCTTCCGCAGCTTCTTCAGGCTTGCCTGATGCGGGCCAGAGAATGGCTCCTGGCGCGACGGCATTCACGCGCACCTGCGGTGCGAGGTCTTTGGCGAGCGCCTGCGTCAGCATGACCAGCGCGGCCTTTGCCATCGAGTAGACGGTGTGCCCGGCAAGCGGTCGCTCGGCATAGATGTCGACGATGTTGACGATCGCCCCGCGCGCTTCACGCAGGGCTGGCGTCGCGGCTTGCGCGAGAAAGAACGGCGCGCGCGCGTTCGCGGCGAAGAGATCGTTCCAATGTGCAGCGGTGGTTTCGCCGATCGGCGTCGGGTAGAACGCCGAGGCGTTGTTGACGAGGCCATCGAGCCTGCCGAAGTGTTCGAGCACGGCGGCGATCAGTGCGCCAGGTGTGGCGTCGTCTTCAAGTGCACCCGGGAAAATAGCGGCACTGTCAGCCCGCGCGGCATTGAGTTCCTGGGCAAGCGCTTTGGCTTCGTCGGCCGAGCTCCTGAAGTGGATAGCGACGGCACAGCCGGCGGCATGCAGATGCCGCACGATGGCGGCACCGACGCGGCGCGCACCTCCGGTGACCAGGATGACCGGCTGCTTGTTCATCGCGACTCCCTTTTAATCCGCAGGGAGCTTGCCGCAAACAGGAGTGCGCGTCACGTTGCGGCTTTCGGTCTGCGCGCCGTGGATTTTTTGGCGGGAGCTCGGCGAGCGGTGGCTTTCTTGGCAGGAGCTCGGCCGGCTGTGGCTTTCTTCGTGGCTTTCTTTGCCGCTTTCTTCGGGGCCGGCTTAGCCGTGGTGGACGTCGCGACCTTGGTGCCTGCGGACTTGCGGGCGACGGCCTTCTTGGTGGTGGCGCGTTTTCGGGTGGCGGCGGGAATGGTTTTGCGGGCGGCCGACCTCGTGGCGGGCTTATCGCCGGCAGAGCCGGCTCCTACCGAGCGCGTAGCGGCGACCTTGGTCGTTGAGGCTTCGGCCGCGCGCGGCTTTGCCTTTTTGCCGGGCTCGCTGCCGTCGGGCTCGTCGTCGATGTGGATTTCGCCGCTGAAGAGGTCGATGGCGGTCTTCGCCACCTGGCCGGTGTCGTAGTAGGCATAGGCGCCCACGCCAAGTGCGCCGACGACGGGCAGCCAGCGGGAAATGCCTTTGCCGACGGCGCGCTTGGACACGCTCACGCCGATGCGTCCGGCCAGGCGCTGCAGCACGCTGGTGGCGGTGGTGCGGAAGACGAGGCGGTCGCCCACGCGGATGGCCACGTCACGGAAGGCCTGCGCAGCGGTGTGGCGAAACAGGCACCAGAGCATCTGCTCGCGGCCGAGCTTGGGGGTCTTGCCGTAAGCGGCGGCGATGTCGCTGACCAGCTGACCCTGGATGCGCCAGATGGCGACGAGTTCGGGCAGGACGGTCAACCAGCCGAACGGGCCGGGGGGCAGGGCGAGCGTGCCCGCCGTCAGGGCGGCCTTTTGCGCCGCGGAGGCAGCAAGACGGCGGCACTCTTCGGCGGCGTCACCTTTCACCCGGGGAATATCACTCGCGGGAATGCGGCTGACGAACTCGAGGATCGCCTTGGCGACGGGGCTTTCGCCTCGGTCGGCGGAGACGGGAACGATTTCCTTCGAGGTCGAAGCGGAAGCGTCCTTTTTGGACATCGGTCTCTCCAGGCATGCGATGGGAGACATCCTCGCGTGGGCTACGTGAGTCCGCCATGAAGCGAAAGGACCATGAAACCACTCGCGCAGATAGTGACTTTCGACAGATTTCCCCGATCCTTCGACTTCGTTATGATACGTTATAACATCGCTACCCCAAGAAGAGTCCCCGATGACCCCCGCACGCCTCGCGCTCTGCATCGCCCTAGCCCTGTCCGCCGCTCCCGTGTTTGCGGAGGACACCACCGATACCACTGATCCGCAGAAGGCCACGAACCTTGGCGCGGTCGACGTCAGCGCGCGACTCGACGAGGCGCGCAACAGCCTCTCCCCGGACACGGGGAGCAGCCAGTACGTCATGGATCGCCAGACGATCCAGGCGCTGCCGCTGGGCGACTCCACGCCGCTGAACCAGGTGATCCTGCAGGCGCCCGGTGTTGTCCAGGATTCCTACGGCCAGCTGCACGTGCGCGGCGACCACGCCAACCTGCAGTACCGCATCAACGGCGTGCTCATCCCGGAAAGCATCGGCGGTTTCGGCCAGACCCTGGACGCTCGCATGATCGACAATGTGAAGCTGCTCACCGGCGCGCTCCCCGCGCAGTACGGCGAGCGCACCGCGGCTATCGTCGATATCACCACGCGCACCCCGACGGACGGCGTGGGCGGCACCGTCGGTATCACCGGGGGCCAGTTCGGCACGCTGAACCCGAACGCGACGCTCTTCGGCAAGTCCGGCGACTGGAGCTGGTTCCTGACGGCCAACTACCTCGAGAACGATGTCGGCATCGAGAACCCCACGTCCAGCCGCAAGCCGATCCACGACCACACCAACCAGGTGAAGGCGTTTGGCGATGTCTCCTACCTGATCAATAACGACACGCGCCTGAGCTTCATGTTCGGCGTCACCAATAATCGCTTCGAGATCCCGAACAATCCGGGCCAGACGCCCCAGTTCGGCTACCTCGACGTGACCAACTTCGATTCGGCGCAGTTGGACGAGCGCCAGCAGGAGAAGACGCGCTTCGGCGTCCTCAGCCTGCAGGGCAAGATGGGCTCGACCGCGTACCAGGTGTCGGCGGGCGAGCGTTACAGCAGCCTGGACTTCACGCCGGACGACATCGGCGACCTGATGTTCAACGGCATCGCCTCCGATGTGCGTCGCGCCAACCGCGCGTCGACTCTGCAGGCCGACTTCTCCACGCCGCTGGGCGACAATCACACGCTGCGCTACGGCCTGTACGGTTCATTCGAGCGTGCGTCGTCGAGCAACGATTCGCTGGTCTTCCCGGCCGATGGCGACGGTAACCAGACCTCGACCACGCCACTGAACATCCTCGATTCCAGCCGCATCCTGGCGCGCACCTATGCGGTGTACCTGCAGGATGAATGGAGCATCGGCGACAAGTGGACCGTGAACTACGGCGTCCGCGGCGATCGCTACGAAGCCTTCCGCACCGAGAGCCAGCTCAGCCCGCGCCTGGGCCTGGTCTACCAGCCGACCGACAGCACGACCATCCACGCGGGTTACTCGCGCTACTTCACGCCGCCGGCCAGCGAGCAGATCAGCCCGACCTCCATCGCGAAGTTCGCCGGCACGACGAATGCGCTGCCGGACAATGGCGACGATACGCCGCTGGCCGAGCGCTCCAGCTACTACGACGTGGGCATCTCGCAGAAGATCGGCGACAAGTGGACCGTGGGCCTGGACAGCTACTACCGCAAGGTCTCGCGTATCCAGGATGAAGGCCAGTTCGGTACGGCGCTCGTGTATTCGACCTTCAACTACGACCAGGGTCGCATCAAGGGCGACGAGCTTACGGTGAACTACACCGATGGCGCGCTCACCGCGTACTTCAACTTCGCGTACAACCGCTCGGTGGGCAAGCGGATCATCACGGGTCAGTACAATTTCAATCCCGACGATCTCGCTTACATCTACAACAACTACATCCACCTCGATCACGACCAGAAGTACACCTCGTCGGGCGGCATCAGCTACGCCTTCTCCGAGGGCACCCGCGTGGGTGCGGACTATCTGTTCGGTTCGGGCTTGCGTCGCGACGGCGCCGTTCCGAACGGCGATACGCTGCCGGGCTACTTCCAGCTCAATCTCAGCGTGGCGCATGACTTCGACCTGACCAGTGTCGGTAAGACCCATGCCCAGCTGGCCCTGGTCAACGCACTGGATCGCACCTATGAAATCCGCGATGGCTCCGGCATCGGTGTGGGCGCGCCGCAGTTCGGTCCGCGCCGTGGCGTCTTCCTGTCGTTGCAGCAGGATTTCTGATCGGCCCCGGATGCCGCGCCCCTGAAGCGGGGCGCGGCATCCGTTATCCTGATGGCATGAACGCCAAGCTTCCCGAACCCGGCGCCGACGAGCGCGCCCACTCCGATCATCTCGCCGCCCTCCTGCGCGAGGAGATCGCCTCCCACGGCCCAATGCCTTTTTCGCGTTTCATGGAGCGCTGCCTGTACACGCCGGGCCTTGGCTATTACAGCGCGGGCAAGGCCAAGTTTGGCGCGGACGGCGACTTCGTCACCGCTCCGGAAATCGGCACGCTCTTCGCCCGTTGCGTGGTCCGCGCCTTCGAGCCTGTCCTCGCCTCCCTGGGTCCCGACGCCGATTTCCTCGAGCTGGGCGGCGGTAGTGGCGCCTTCGCGGAAGCCGCGTTGCTCGCGCTCGACGCCGCGGGTCGGTTGCCGCGTCGTTTCATGATCCTCGAACCCAGCGCCGACCTGCGCGAACGACAGCGCGAGCGGTTGCATGCCGCCTTGCCGGCGGCGTTGTTTGCGCGCGCGTTATGGCTCGATGGGCCACCGGAGCAGGACTGGGACGGTGTGCTCTTCGCCAACGAAGTCATCGATGCGTTGCCGACCACGCGCTTTACGGTTCGTGATGGCGAGGTCTATGAAGAATACGTGGTCCTCGACGGCGACGGGCGCTTCCATCGGACGGACCGGCCGGCCGATGTATTGGTCAGTGGCGCCGTCCGCCATGTCGAGCGCGATCTAGGTCGTGACTTCGAGAACGGTTATCGCACGGAGATCCTCCCGCAGTTGCCCTACTGGATGCAGGCCGTGGCAGGCTCGCTTCGCCGTGGCGCGATGCTGTTCGCCGACTACGGTTACACGCGAGGCGAGTTCTACCTGCCGGAACGCACGGACGGCACGCTGCGCGCGTTCTATCGCCATCGCATGCACGGCGACGCGTTCTATTTACCCGGTCTGCAGGACCTCACGGCCTCGGTCGACTTCACCGGTCTTGCCGAAGCGGGCAATAACGCCGGCTTCGGTGTCGCCGCGTACATGCCGCAGGCCCCGTTCCTGATAGCCGCGGGCATGCAGGAGTTCTTCGAGAACGATTACCTGATGCTCACCGATGAAGCCGCGCGCTACAAGCTCGCCCAGGAAGTGAAGAAGCTGACCTTGCCCGAACAGATGGGTGAGCGGTTTCAGGTGATGTTATTTGCGAAGGATATCGAGGCCTCGGCCTTGCCCGAAGGCATCCTCGCCGCCGACCAGGGCTCCCGCCTGTAACCCCTGCGGACCATGCTGTTGTAGATACTCTCTTGGCCGTCAAGCGTTCTTGAGGTGTTCAGGGCTGAAGAGCTTCGAGGTATCGAAGTTCTCGTTGTTCTGCAGACAGGCCCACAGGCCTGTCAGGTACTTACGCATGACCGCCGTGAGGGCTTGGCGCTTCTTCTTTCCACGGCGGACGAGTTGCTCGTAGAAGGCCTTGGCCAAGGGGTCATGCCGGACGGCGACCAGGGCTGGCATGTAGGTTCCGGCACGTAGGTAGGCGTT